>WFOW01000176.1 GCA_015487895.1 Gammaproteobacteria bacterium
CTGACGGCCTACTGGGGGCCTGCGATCTCGAAGAACCCGTACATCTCGTTCAAGTTCAAGGGCGGGAAGAAGGGCGAGAAGGTGCGCCTGAGCTGGAAGGACAACAAGGGCCAGAGCGACTCCAAGGAGGTCGCCATCCGCTGAGCGCCGCTCGCCGGACGGTCTCCAAGATAACGAGACATAAAGGAGAGACGAACGATGAAGAGCAAGACCATCATCCTCGCTGCCGCGGTCGGCCTCGTCGCGGGCGCGCCGCTCGCCGCCCTAGCCGGTCCCAAGGAGGACCTCAAGGCCTTCCGCGAGTACTACGCGAAGCGCTTCCCCGGCATTCCCTTCGACGAGTTCGCCAACGGCGTCTACGCGATCGATGCCGGGATGCGCGCCGAGTGGGAGCAGATGGAGGAGTTCCCCCCTTATGAGCTCGGCCTAGACATCGGCAAGGCGGAGTTCTACAAGAAGTTCAAGAACGGCAAGTCGCTCGCCGACTGCTTCCCCAACGCCGAGAAGGGCATCAAGCAGAACTACCCCTACTGGGATCCGAAGCGCAAGGAGGTCATCACGCTCGAGCTCGCCATCAACGAGTGCCGGAAGGCCAACGGCGAGAAGCCCTACAAGTGGAAGACGGGCAAGCTCGCGGCGGTGTCGGCCTATATCGGCTACCTGTCGCGCGGCAAGCGCATCAACGTGATCGTGCCCGAAGATGACCCCGATGCGCTCGCCTGGTACGAGCGCGGCAAGCGCTTCTTCTATGCCAAGCGCGGCCAGCTCAACTTTTCCTGCGCCGACTGCCACGTGGTCAACGCCGGGAGGCGCATCCGCGCCAACCTGCTCAGCCCTGCCCTGGGCCATCTGACCCATTTTCCGGTCTACCGCAAGAAGTGGGAGGCCAAGGGCACGGGACCGCTCGCCGGCTTCGGCACCCCGCACCGCCGCTACGCGGGCTGCAACAAGCAGGTGCGGGCCAAGCCCTTCAAGCCCCAGAGCGTGGAGTACCGCTCGCTCGAGTACTTCCACACCTACATGAGCAACGGCCTGCCCATCAACGCCCCCGGCATGCGCATGTAAGCTGTGCGTGCCGCCAAGCGGCGGATCGAGGGCCCCGGCTCCGGCCGGGGCCTTCTTTTTTGGGAGAGACGGGAGGCGAGGCTCGGGAGGCGGGAAAGAAACGGCCGCGCCCGAAGGACGCTCCGCCCCTCGCCTCACGATTCTCGTCTCCCGCCTCTTCGCCGCAGGCGGTCGCGGCAGGATACCGCTCCCACAGAGCCGGGTTACAGCTTGCAGGCTACGGCGTACGGTCGCCCGTCTCCCGTAACCCGTCTCCCGCCCCCGCTTGGCTTGACCGTGTCCCGTTCCTATAATCGGCGCAGCCGACGGGCGGCGAGACGGCGCCAAGTCCAAGAAAGCACAACGACAAAAACGCTCTGCCCGAGCGATCCCGTTCCCCCGACCGGACCAGACCCTGGAGGACGTCGATGAACATCTCCCGCCGCGAGTTCATCCAGATCCTGGCGGCCGCCGCCGCCGCGGGCATCAACCTCGCCGGCTGCGAGCCGGGCTCCGACCAGCAAAAGCCCCCGGGCGGCCCCAAGCCGAGCAAGGGCCCGAGCACGCTCTACGAGCTGCCGCCCTTCGGCAACGTCAGCCTGCTCCACTACACCGACTGCCACGCGCAGCTCCTGCCGGTCTACTTCCGCGAGCCGAGCCACAACATCGGCGTCGGCCCCATGCGCGGCAAGCCGCCGCACCTCGTGGGCGAGGCCTTCCTCAAGCACTACGGCATCGAGCGCGGCACCCCCGAGGCGCACGCCTTCACCTATCTCGACTTCGTGGAGCTGGCGAAGAAATACGGCAAGGTGGGCGGCTTCGCGCACCTCGCCACGCTGGTGAAGAAGATCCGCGAGCAGCGCCCGGGGGCGCTGCTCCTCGACGGCGGCGACACCTGGCAGGGCTCGGCGACCTCCCTCTGGTCCAACGCCCAGGACATGGTCGACGCCCAGATCCTGCTCGGCGTCGACGTCATGTGCCCGCACTGGGAGTTCACCTTCGGCGCCGAGCGCGTCAAGGAGGTCGTCGAGAAGGACTTCAAGGGCAAGATCGACTTCGTCGCCCAGAACGTGGTCGACAAGGACTGGGGCGAGCGCATCTTCGAGCCCTACGCTATCCGCGAGATCAACGGCGTGCCGGTCGCCATCGTCGGCCAGGCCTTCCCCTACACGCCCATCGCCAACCCTTCCTATCTCATCCCCGAGTGGAGCTTCGGCATCCGCGAGGAGGAGATGCAGGAGGCGGTGGATGCGGCACGCGGCGAAGGCGCCCAGGTCGTCATCGTCCTCTCGCACAACGGCATGGACGTGGACCTCAAGATGGCGAGCCGCGTGCGCGGCATCGACGCCATCATGGGCGGCCACACGCACGACGCGGTGCCGCGCCCGGTGGAGGTCCCCAATCCGGGCGGCGGCAAGACGCTCGTCATCAACTCCGGCTCCAACGGCAAGTTCCTGTCCGTCCTCGACCTCGACGTCAAGGACGGCAAGGTGCGCGACTACCGCTACAAGCTGCTGCCGGTCTTCTCCAACTTCCTGGAGCCGGACCCGGCCATGAGCGCCTACATCGAGCAGGTGCGCGCGCCCTACAAGGAGAAGCTCGAGGAGCAGCTCGCGACCGCCGGCGACCTGCTCTACCGCCGCGGCAACTTCAACGGCACCTTCGACCAGGTCATCTGCGACGCCCTGCGCGAGGTCATGGGCGCCCAGATCTCCTTCTCGCCCGGCTTCCGCTGGGGCCCCAGCCTCCTGCCGGGCGACCCCATCACCTTCGAGTACGTGATGACGCACACGGCCATCACCTACCCGGTGGTGACGCTCAACGAGATGACGGGCGAGCAGATCAAGATGGTCCTCGAGGACGTCGCCGACAACCTGTTCAACAAGGACCCGTACTACCAGCAGGGCGGCGACATGGTGCGCGTCGGCGGCCTCAGGTACGCCATCAATCCCGAGGCCGACATCGGCAAGCGCATCACCGACATGGAGCTCGACGGCGAGCCCATCGACCCGAAGAAGACCTACACCGTCGCGGGCTGGGCGAGCGTGGCGCGGCCGCTCGAGGGGCGCCCCGTGTGGGACGTGGTGGCCGAGTACCTGCGCGACCAGGAGGTGGTGCGCGTCAAGGAGCTCAACGTGCCGGTCCTCAAGGGCGTGGAGGGCAACCCCTGCATCGGCGCCTGAGCCGGAGCACCCGTCCGCGGTGGAGGCTGAAAGGCGGGGCTCGGGAAACAGGGGGCACGTTCCACGGGCAGCGGCCTGCGGGAAGCGCCGGTCGCCTGCAGCGGGAAAGGCAAGGGGGCGGAAAGGCCGGGGTCAGGGCGGAAGCGTTTTTTCCGCACGACGGGGGCACGGCTGTGCGCCTGCATGGATCCCGGGGCCAGGGAGCCATGCCGGTGGCGGAGGAAGGAAGGGCCGCAAGGCGAGGGTGGCGAGCGCCCGCAGGCCCTCTCGATCCTCAGCCGACCTTCAGGCCGTCGGCCTCGGCTCCACCGTTCCCTTGCCCCCCACTCAGCAGCCCTGCCACATACTCGGGAAACCCGTCCGGAGAGCAGAGTGTCATCCGTGCGAGCGCACCCCGCGTCGATTGCAGAACGTCTCCCCTCTCGAAGCCCGACCACAGCAATATGGCATCCCGCTCCGAGCGGCACAGCGACTGCGATATGGCCTTGTACTTGGGCAGCAGACCCGCGAAGTCATCCGTCGTCTTCGCCTCCACCCACACCAGCCTGCCGTCCACCGTGAACACCAGGTCGAGCTCGAACTGGTCCCCGTTCGGGAGCTCCACGTGCACGCCTGCCACAGGGTGGGTGTCGACTCCGAACGCTGCCTCGGCCTCGCGAACCGTCTGCAGAGCGAACAGCTCCAGCCATTGCCCGGTGAAGAAGTTGATGGCGACCGGAGAGACGGGCGCTTCACAAAAGAGCCTGTACTGCGGGGACTTGAGATACTTGTAGTTCGGCAGCAGCCCCGCCTTGCTGGCCATGCTCGCCACCAGCGTCACGTCCGCGATCACCTCCTGCGGCTGATCCCGCAGGCTCAGCGAGAGGGCGCTCCTCGAAGACTGGGCGCGTTTTATCGCCTTGACCAGAGGAACGATCGTGGAGGCCTTCCGTCCCATCACCCTGGCCAGCGTCAGCAGCCCCTCCTCTTCCGCGGACACGTCACCGATCCTGCGGATACCGATTCCCTTCTCGGCCAGAAGCCGCACCGTCTCGTTATCGGCCGTGACACGCTCTCGAACTTCGCCTCCCGCACTCTCCACCACCTCGGGCACTGGAGCCTCGGCCCCATGCGCTCCCCCGGAGCGGACCTGCCGGCGATCCTCGCTTTCCGTCCCCTCCTCCGCGAGCCGCCTGAGGAGCCCGGAAGCCTCCTCGAGCAGATCCGCCACGCGCACGAGCACCTCCACGCGATCCATACCTACCCTCTCCGTCCATCATCTCGGTGCAGATGGAAGCTCCGACCGATCCGCCACGCGGATTCAGCGGTCCCGGAAGCTCTCGGACGGTCTGGAGCCTCTACCCAGCCGTTCCATGCCAGCGTGCAGTCACCTCCCACCTTCAGCTCCCGACGGCGCGGGCAGCGGCCATGTGAGCTCCCTCAAGGAACGCCCGAGTAGCGGGCCGCGGCGGCGCGGAGCCGCGCGGCGACCTCGCGGCGCAGCTCGCCCGGCCCGAGGACCTCGACGTCGGGGCCATACTTGAGGATGTCCATGACGAGCTCGCGCGGGTCGCCGTAGGGGATGCGCAGCTCGTAGCTGCCGTCGTCGAGGAAGCGCCCCTCCTGATCCGGGTGCCAGCGCTCGTCGGCGACCCAGCGGGCGCGCTCCGGCGTGAAGCGCAGCACGGCGACGTGGCGCGGCGGGCCGCCGAAGATGCCGTAGGAGCGCGCGAAGTAGCGGTCGAGCGCTGCGTCGGACAGGACCTTGGCCGGCGCGTCGAGGATCCGTGCGGTGCGGATGCGGTCGAGGGCGAAGGTGCGCAGCGCCCGCTGCAGGTGGCACCAGGCGTCCAGGTACCAGTTGTCGCGATAGTGCACGAGGCGCTGCGGCGAGACGGTGCGCTCGGTCCGCTTGTCGCTCGCCCGGCCGTGGTAATCGATGCGCAGGCGCTTCCTGCGGGCGAGGGCATCGGCGACGGTGCGGAAGGCCTCCGGGCTCGGGGCGCGCCGGCCGACGGGCGCGAGCCGCACGCGCCCGGCGAGGGCCTCGCTCCCGCCCGGCAGGCGCTCGAGCAGCGCGCGGATGCGCCGGCGCAGCGGCGCGAGCTCCGGCTCGAGCAGGCCGGGCTCGACCTGCTCGAGCAGCCGCTCGGCGGCGAGCAGGGCGTGGAGCTCGTCGGCGCCGAACCACAGGCCCGGGAGCTGCCACGCGCCCTGACCCTCGCTCTCCTCGTAGCGGTAGCGCCGCAGCTCGCGGTTCCAGACGAGCGGCGCGCCGAGGTAGTCGCGCAGGTCCCGGATGGTGCGCACGGCCGTCGCCCGCGAGCACTCGAGGCGCTCCTTGATCTGCTCGAGGGTGACGCCGTAGCGGCGGTTGGCGTCCAGCAGCGCGTGGAGGCGGTAGATCCGCTCGACGCGGTCCATCCGGCGGGCCTCCCGTTTCCATCCCCC
>WFOW01000177.1 GCA_015487895.1 Gammaproteobacteria bacterium
CACGGTGCGCGCCGCGGGCGCGCCCGCGCTGAAGGAGGGGACGCTCGCCGGGCGCCTGCTCGAGACGCTCCCCTTCGCGCCCACCGGGGCGCAGCGGCGCGTGATCGCCGAGGTCGCGGCCGACCTCGCCCGCCCCCGCCCCATGCTGCGGCTGGTGCAGGGCGACGTCGGCTCGGGCAAGACCGTGGTCGCGGCCGCCGCCCTGTGCCATGCCGTGGGCTCCGGCTGGCAGGGCGCGCTCATGGCCCCCACCGAGCTGCTCGCCGAGCAGCACGCGCGCAGCCTCGCGGGCTGGTTCGAGCCGCTCGGCGTGCGCGTGGTCCTGCTCACGGGCGGGCGCCGGCGCGGGCGCGCGGCGGCGCTGCGCGCCGTCGCCTCGGGCGAGGCGGACGTCGTCGTCGGCACCCACGCGCTCTTCCAGGAGGAGGTCGCCTTCGCGCGCCTGGGGCTGGTGGTCATCGACGAGCAGCACCGCTTCGGCGTGCACCAGCGCCTTGCGCTGCGCGAGAAGGGCGCGGGCGGGCGCCTGCGCCCGCACCAGCTCGTCATGACCGCGACCCCCATCCCGCGCACGCTGGCGCAGGTCGCCTACGCCGATCTCGACAGCTCCGTGCTCGACGAGCTGCCCCCGGGCCGCCAGCCCGTCGCGACCGTCGCCGTGCCCGAGTCCCGCCGCGACGAGGTGGTCGAGCGCGTGCGCGCCGTCTGCCGCGCCGGGCGCCAGGCCTACTGGGTGTGCACGCTCATCGAGCCGAGCGAGGCGCTCGCCGCCGAGGCCGCCGAGGAGACCGCCGCGCGCCTGCGCGAGGCGCTGCCGGACGTGGCCGTGGGCCTGGTGCACGGGCGCATGCGGCCGACCGAGAAGGCCGGCGTGATGCGCGCCTTCGCCCGCGGCGAGCTGGGGCTGCTGGTCGCCACCACCGTGATCGAGGTCGGCGTGGACGTGCCCAACGCCACCGTCATGGTGATCGAGAACGCCGAGCGCCTCGGCCTCGCCCAGCTCCACCAGCTCCGCGGGCGCGTGGGGCGCGGGCGCGAGGCGGCGAGCTGCGTGCTGCTCTACCGCCCGCCGCTGTCGGAGACGGCGCGCGCGCGCCTGCAGGCGCTGCGCGAGACCACCGACGGCTTCGAGATCGCCCGCCGCGACCTCGAGCTGCGCGGCCCCGGCGAGCTGCTCGGCACGCGCCAGACGGGGCTGCTCGACCTGCGCGTGGCCGATCTCGCGCGCGACCGCGACCTGGTCGCCGTCGTCGCCCGGCTCGCCGACCGCCTGCTCGCCGAGGCGCCCGAGGCCGCCGCCGCCCTCGTCGCCCGCTGGGTCGGCGAGCGCGCGCGCTACGCCGAGGTCTGAGGGCGGGTGACGGGAGACGGGTTGCGGGTCACGGTGTACAGGCCACCGTAAACCGCAACGTGTAACCTGCAACCTGGCCTTGCGGGAGTCCACGGGAGACGGGTTGCGGGTCACGGTGTACGGGCCCACCGTAAACCGTAACCCGTGACCTGTGCCCCGCCTGTGGGAGGGGCTTCCAGCCCCGATTCAAAAGGCCGCGCCCGAAGGGCGCAGCGGCCCTCGTCTCCCGATGCCCGTCTCCCGTCTCCCGCCCTCAGACCTCGGCGCAGCGCGCGCGCCACAGGCATGCCCGGCCCATGCCTCGCCCCCCACCGCACGCCAGCCGACATGCATCCGCCCGCAGACGGCCGCGCGCGAGGTCCGCACTGCAAGCCAGGTGCATTGGTCCTCGAAGCTCTCATGTGCATATGCTGCGCCCACACGCGCGCCCACGGCATCTCGGCCACCACCACCCCGTGCTCCGGACAGCGCACCCGAGCCGCCCCGGCCACCTTCTGCAGCAGCTTGTTGCCGGGAATCGCATCCAGCGCCAGACCCAGACCGAACCCCGCCGCGATCGCCTTCGCCTCCTCCGTGCGCCCCTCGCGCACCGCCGCCACGAACGACCACGCCTCGTAGGCCTGGATCCCCTTGTCCACCAGCTCCAGCGCCACCGGGATCGCCAGCAGAAACAGCGCGTTCTCCTCGCTCTCGGCTCGCGCCGCCACCGCAGCCGCCCCACCTCAAGCACATGCCGCCGGGCCTTTTCCGGGACACGTTGTCCATATGTGACCGACAGGTTACGATAAGGGTCGGTGTACCGGATCAAGCGCACGCCGGAGTTCGCCGCCTGGCTCGACTCCATACGGGACCGCACCGCACGCGCCAGACTCATCCGCCGCCTCGAGCGCGCCGCAGCCGGCAACCTGGGCGACGTCAGACCGGTGGGCGAAGGCGTGTTCGAGATGCGCGAATTTTCCGGACCCGGCTGGCGCATGTACTACACG
This sequence comes from Gammaproteobacteria bacterium, assembly GCA_015487895.1. GTDB lineage: Bacteria > Pseudomonadota > Gammaproteobacteria > S144-34 > S144-34 > S144-34. The sequence goes on from WFOW01000177.1 coordinate 2,338, forward strand.
ATCCGGGGCGGGCACCTCATCGTGATGCTCGGCGGCGGCGACAAGGGCTCACAGCGGCGTGACATCGCACGTGCCATCGCGCTGGCCCGCAGACTCGAGGACTGACCGATGCGCAAGACCAGGATCCGCGTGACCGATCTGCCCGACTTCGATCCAGCCGAGCACCTGCGCGACGAGGAGGACATCGCCGCATATCTCACCGCGGCGATCGAGGAGGACGATCCGGACGCCCTCCTCCAGGCCCTCGGAACCGTCGCCCGGGCGCGCGGCATGGCCGACGTCGCCCGCGAAAGCGGCCTGGCCCGTGAGGCCCTGTACCGGGCCCTGCGTCCGGGCGCGAAGCCACGTTTCGACACCGTCGCGCGCGTCTGCCGCGCGCTCGGCCTGCGCCTGACCGTGACGCCGACCGGCTCACGCGCCTCCGCCGGCTGACGGCACAACCCCACGCATGCACAAACGAAAAGGGCCGCCCAATCGGGCGGCCCCTCCATCCCCCCGGCTCCACGCCGGACTCACCGCATCACACGCGCCTCCACCTCCGCACCCTCACACCTTCTGGTGCAGCGCCAGAAACCTCACCGCCCCAGTCTCGTAGTCCACCTCCACCTCGCACGGATACTCCTCCAGTGTCATCGCCAGCAGACGGTCCACCCCCACCCGGAACGGCTTCAGATACACCTCCACAAGCACTCCCTCCGGCGTCTCATAACCACTCCACCACTCTTCAATCCCCGCTTCCCTATACCCACCATCCGGACGTCTCACCTGCAGCTTCAGGTTCTTGTACGCCCCCTCGCACTCCACCCCAGTCGGCGTCCGCGCACGCTCCACCTGCCACAGCAGACCTCCGTCCTCCTTGCGCCAGCAGAAGATGTTCCGGTACTGGTCGCACCCGTTGCCGTGCGACATGTTCAGCACCACCATCACCCGGTCAATGAACTCCAAATACGACCACAGCTCCCCCTCGCACGGCATCTCCAGCTCGATGCCGTTGTCAAACACCAGCCGGCTCCAGTCCCGGCCTCGCTCCGCACGCACCACCCGAACCATCACTCACCCTCCAGACGCCTAGGATTCTTCAGCCAGCCCTCCAC
>WFOW01000178.1 GCA_015487895.1 Gammaproteobacteria bacterium
CCATGACGGCCGCGCTCACCATGCCCACCTTCCACGTCACGGTCCACGCCCGTCCCGACGCCCTGGTGCGGGGCGCCAAGCGGCGCGGCGTCTCCGTGACGGTGGCGCTCGCGAAGGCGTGTGCCGAGGCCCTGCGCCGCCACCCGCGCATGAACTGGGCCTACCAGCCGGTGGACCGCATCGTCGAGCGCGCGCAGGTGGACATCGGCATGGCGGTGGCGGCCGAGGACGGCGGGCTCGTGGTGCCGGTGCTGCGCCGCTGCGAGTCGCGCACCCTCGAGGAGCTCCACGCCGAGTGGAAGGGGCTCGTCGAGCGCGCGCGCAAGCGCCATCTCAAGCCCGAGGAGTACGCCAATCCCACCTTCCTGATCTCCAACATGGGGATGCTGAACGTCGACTGGTTCGACGCCATCCCCACGCCGGGCACCGCGGCCATCCTCGCCGTGGCCACCGCCGGGGAGCGCGGCATGCCGCTCACGATCACGGCCGATCACCGGGTGGTGAACGGCGCCGAGGTGGCGGCCTTCCTCAACACCCTGCGCGGGCTCGTCGAGCGGCCCGACGACTGGCTCGAGCCGCCGGGGCCGCGCATCCCGGAGGGCGAGTGGGACTGGCCGGTGGTGGTCATCGGCGGCGGGCCCGGCGGCGAGGACTGCGCGCGCGAGCTCGCCGAGCACGGCATCAGGGTGGCGCTGGTCAACGACGCGCCGCTTCCCGGCGGCGAGTGCCTGTGGCGCGGCTGCATCCCGTCCAAGACCTGGCGCGCGGCCGCCGACCGCATCCGTGACCGCGCCCACGACGCCCGCCTCGGGGTGCTGGGCACGGCCAGGCCGCGCCTCGACTGGAAGCGCCTCGAGGCCACCCGGCGCGAGGTGCTCGAGACGCGGGGCCAGCTCGCGCTGCGCACCGACAAGGCCGTCAAGGTCGAGTACATCCAGGGCCGCGCGCGCTTCGAGGACGCCCACACCCTGTTCGTCGACACCTCGCGCCTGCCGGAGGACCCCCATGCCCGCCCCGGCCCCGGCGACGGCAGCGCCGGCTACCGGCTGACCTTCGGCTGCGCCGTGATCGCCACCGGCGCGCCGCCCTTCGTGCCGCCGATCCCCGGCGCGCGCGAGGGCCTGGAGACGGGCGGTGTGCTCACCTCGGACACGGTGTGGTCGCTGGAGGGCCCGCCGAAACGCATGGTGGTGGTGGGCGGCGGGGCCATCGGCGCCGAGATGGCGCAGATGTTCCAGGACTTCGGCACGCGCGTGACGCTGCTCGAGGCGCGCGAGCGCATCCTCGCCGAGGTCGAGCCCGAGGTCGCACGCCGCCTCGCGGAGGTGCTCGCCGCGGAGCCGCGCCTCGAGGTGCACGTCTCGGCGCGCATCGAGCGCATCGAGGGCGAGCCGGGCGCCATGAAGGTGCGCTGGCGCGACGCCGAGGGCAAGCGCCGCACCACGAGCTGCGACCTCGTCCTGATGGCCACCGGCAAGCGCCCCGTGCTCGAGCCCCTGCAGCTCGAGCGGGCAGGCGTTGCGGTGCGCGACGGCGTCATCGCCGCCGACGAGGGCTGCCGCACCTCGGTCCCCCACATCTACGCGGTGGGCGACGTCATCGGCGGCTACATGCTCGCGCACACGGCGGCGACCCAGGGGCGCGTGGCCGCGGCCCGGATCCTGGGCGAGCCGCGCCGCTACGACGCGGACCTCGACTGCGGCGTGATCTTCACCCGCCCCCAGGCCGCCTTCGTCGGCCTCAGCCTGGAGCAGGCCAAGGCCCGGGGGCTCGACCCGGTCGAGGTGAAGGTCCCGATCTCCATCGACGCCAAGGCCATGATCACGGGCGAGACCGAGGGCCTGATCAAGCTCGTGGCCGACAGGGCGAGCCACCGCATCGTCGGTGTGCACCTGCTCGCCGACCACGCCGACACCCTGGTGGGCGAGGCGGTGACGATGGTCTCCGGGCGCATGACGCTGGAGCAGGTGGCCGAGGCCATCCATCCGCACCCGACGCAGACCGAGCTCTTCGGCGACCTCGCCCGGCGGCTGCTCTCGCGGCTGCGCCGCACCGCCCGCGCCCGCGCCTAGCTCGACCCGCTGGCCGGGCGTTGGAACAACCTCGACCGAGAGCGACTGGTAGCGTTGCTCAATAACAGCCTGGTCGATAGGCTAGTCGCATGGAAACGATTGGTGCCTTCGAGGCGAAGACGCACTTCTCGGCGCTGCTGGCGCGGGTCCGCGGCGGCGAGCGGGTGACGATAACGCACCGGGGCAAACCGGTGGCGATGCTGGTGCCGGTGGAGGCGGGCCGGAGCCGGCTACCGGCGGCGGAGGTGGTGGCCCGCTTCCGGCGCGCGCGGCGGGGGCTGCGGCTGGCCGGCACGCCGGTCCGGGAGCTCATCGAGGCAGGACGCAGGCGGTGACCCACACGGCGCCGCTCGTCATCGATGCGTCGGTGGCGCTCGCCTGGTGCTTCGAGGACGGGAGCACCCCAGCGCTGGATGCGCTGCTGGAGCGTGTGGCGACCGAAGGCGCGCGAGTGCCGGCCCTCTGGTGCCACGAGGTGGCCAATGGCCTCGAGACGGCGCGGCGGCGGGGGCGTGCCACGGAGGCGCAGGTGGAGCGGCTCGCCGCGCTCCTGACGGGGCTGCCCCTGCAGGTCGAGCCTGTCGATCCGGCCGTCGTGCTCGGAACGGTACGGCGGCGGGCGGCCGCACACGGGCTCTCGGTCTATGACGCGACGTATCTGGCGTTGGCCCTACCCGAAGGGCTGGCGCTCGCCACCCTCGACCGCGAGCTTGCCGAGGCGGCCGCGGTGGCGGGGCTCGAGGTGTTGCCGGGTTGCGCGTGAGGTAAGCTGCGGGCGGATCACCCGCGCCACGTTCCCTGCCGACGCGGAGGTGGGAATGCCACCGTCCAGCAGATTTCGGCGCCTCGTCCCGAACGCCGTGCCCAAGCGGGTCGGGCCATGCCTTGGCCGGCGGGCGCCCATGCGGGACGAGCCCGGCGCCGTCCGTCGGGAGCCCGGGCGGTTCCCCTGCACGCTCCGGGGGCTGGTGCGGGACGCAGCCGACAGGGCAGGACCGGTCCGGGAGAAGGAGGACCGATACTGACCCGAGCCGTCGGTTCTCGGG
>WFOW01000179.1 GCA_015487895.1 Gammaproteobacteria bacterium
GGAGGTGGCCATGCAGTGGAACGACTCCTACCAGGAGAACATCTTCTGCTTCACGAACAACATCCCGCAGCGTGACGGCGGCACGCATCTGGCGGGCTTCCGCGCGGCGCTCACCCGGACCATCAACCAGTATGTAGAGGCCGAGGGCATCGCGAGGAAGGCCAAGGTCCAGCTCACGGGCGACGACGCCCGCGAGGGGCTCACCGCGGTGCTCTCGGTCAAGGTTCCGGACCCGAAGTTCTCCTCGCAGACCAAGGACAAGCTGGTCTCCTCCGAGGTCAAGGGCGTGGTCGAGTCGGCGGTGGCCGAGCACCTCCAGGCCTTCCTGCTGGAGAATCCGGGGGACGCCAGGGCGATCGTCGGCAAGATCGTGGAGGCCGCCCGTGCCCGCGAGGCGGCCCGCAAGGCGCGCGAGATGACGCGCCGCAAGGGGGTGCTGGACGTGGCGGGCCTGCCGGGCAAGCTCGCCGACTGCCAGGAGAAGGACCCGGCGCGCTCGGAGCTCTTCATCGTCGAGGGCGACTCGGCGGGGGGCTCGGCGAAGCAGGCCCGCGACCGGCGCTATCAGGCGGTGCTGCCCCTCAAGGGCAAGATCCTCAACGTGGAGAAGGCCCGCTTCGACAAGATGCTCTCCTCGCAGGAGGTGGCGACGCTGATCACGGCGCTCGGCTGCGGGATCGGCAAGGACGACTTCGACCCGGACAAGCTGCGCTACCACCGCATCATCATCATGACGGACGCCGACGTGGACGGTGCCCACATCCGCACGCTGCTGCTCACGTTCTTCTACCGGCAGATGGCGCCCCTGATCGAGCGCGGGCACGTCTACATCGCCCAGCCGCCGCTCTATCGCGTCAAAAAAGGCAAGCAGGATCAGTATGTTAAGGACGACGCCGCGCTCCAGGCGCTGCTCCTCCAGATCGCCCTCGACGGGGCGCGCCTGCACGTGGAGCGCGAGGCGCCGCCGCTCTCGCCCCAGGCGCTGGAGTCGCTCGCGCGCGACTGGCTGGCGGTGATGGCGGCGATCGACCGCCTCGCGCGCCGCTACGACCGCACCCTGCTGGAGAAGCTCGTCCACGTGCCCGCACCGGACGAGGAGGCGCGCCTCGACCCCCGGCGCATGGCCGCCTGGGTGGAGGCCCTGCAGGCGCGCGTCAACGCCGACGGCGGCGCGCGCTACGCGCTCAGCCTCGAGACCGCCTCCGAGGACACCGAGGGCTACCACCTGCGCGTGCGCCGCACGCTCCATGGGGTCACGACCGAGCAGGTGCTGCCAGGAGAGTTCTTCCTCTCGGCCGAGTACGAGGCCATGGCCGGCCTCGGCCGCCGCCTCGAGGGCCTGCTCGGGGAGGGTGCCTGGGTCGCGCGCGGCGAGCGGCGCATGGAGGTCGCGAGCTTCCGCCAGGCCATCGAGTGGCTGCTGGCCGAGGCGCGCCGCGGGCTCACCATCCAGCGCTACAAGGGCCTCGGGGAGATGAACCCGGACCAGCTCTGGGAGACCACCATGAACCCCGAGACCCGCCGGCTGCTGCAGGTGCAGATCGAGGACGCGGTCGCCGCCGACGAGATCTTCACCACCCTCATGGGCGACCACGTCGAGCCCCGCCGCGCCTTCATCGAGCGCAACGCCCTCTTCGTCGCCAACCTCGACGTCTGAGCGGCCGCCTCCGGCGGGAAGGCGCGGCCATTGCTGGACGAACCGTCCATACGAGACCATGATCATGACCATGGACACGAAGCGCATCAGCGCCTCCGAGTTCAAGGCGCGCTGCCTGGAGCTCATGGACGAGGTGGCGCGCACGGGCGAGGAGATCGTCATCACCAAGCGCGGCCGCCCGGTGAGCCGGCTCTGCCCGGCGGTCCCGCGCCCGAAGGACATCTTCGGCCTGCATGCGGGGCGGGTCGTGATGCGCGACGATCTCGTGGAGTCCACGGGCGAGCGCTGGGACGCCGAGGGGTGATCCTCCTCGACACCCACGCGCTCGTGTGGCTGGACGCGGGCGACGCGCGGCTCGGACGGCGTGCGCTCGAGCGGATCCGCACGGCGTGGCGCGAGGACGCCCTCGCCGTGGCCGCGATCAGCTTCTGGGAGGTCGGGATGCTGGTCGCCAAGGGGCGCCTGATCCTCCCGGAGGCGCCGGGGCGGTGGCGGCGGGCCTTGCTGGAGGCGGGCATCCGCGAGCTGGCGCCGGACGGCCGCATCGGGCTCGAGGCCACCCGGCTTCCGGGCCTCCACGGCGATCCGGCCGACCGCCTCATCGCCGCCACCGCCGTCGCGCACGAGGCCTGCCTGGTGACGGCCGACCGGCGCCTGCTGGGCTGCCGGGCGCCGGGCCTGCGCTGCCTCGACGCCGCGCGCTGACCGGGCTAGGGCTCCGTTCCTTCGGCCGCCAGCCGCGCGCAGGTGGCCTCGATCCAGGCCTCGGCCTCGGCCGTCACCTCCTGCGCCTTGCGGCCCGCCGTGGCGATGGGCGGGCCGATGACGACCCGGATGGTGCCGGGCCACTTGATCCAGCCGCGCCGCGGCCAGTAGCGGCCGGCATCGTGCGCCACCGGCACCACCGGCACCCCGGCCTTGATGGCGACCATGGCGCCGCCCGGCTGGTAGGGCCGGCGCTCGCCGGGGCGCACGCGCGTGCCCTCCGGGAAGATCACCATCCAGCGGCCCTGCCGCAGGCGCGGCACGCCCTGGTCGATGAGCTGCTTGAGGGCCTGGCGGGGCGAGCCGCGGTCGATGGCGATGGGCTCGAGCACCGCCAGCCCCCAGCCGAAGAAGGGGATGCGCAGCAGCTCGCGCTTGAGCACGATGGCCTGCGGCGGAAAGAGGACGGGGTAGGCGATGGTCTCCCAGGCCGACTGGTGCTTGGAGAGCACCACGGCCGCGCCCGTGCGGGGCAGGTGCCCGCGCCCCTCGACGCGGTAGCCGAGGCCGCAGGTGAGCCGCAGCCACCAGAGGACGAAGCGGTTCCACTGCGCCACCGTGCGGAAGCGCCGCTCGAAGGGCAGCGGCCGCGCCGCGATGCTCACCAGCGACCACACCACGGTCGCCGCCGCCATGCCGGCCCAGAACACCCCCGAGCGCGCGGCGGCGAGGGCGGTGGCCGCGGGCCCGCGCCTCACCCCTCCTCCCGCAGCAGCGCCTCGACCGCGGCGGCGAGGTCGTCGTGGACCGGCACGCCCTCGAGCGCCGGGCCGCCGGCCGCTTCCGTGCGCCGCCCCTTGCCGGTGCGCACCAGGACGGGCCGGGCGCCCGCGGCGCGCGCGGCCTCGAGATCGCGCGCCGAGTCGCCGATGACGGGCACGCCCTCCAGGGTGGTGCGGTAGCGCGCGGCGATCTCCTCGAGCAGCCCCGGGGCGGGCTTGCGGCAGCGGCAGCCCTCGTCGGGACCGTGCGGGCAGAAGAAGATCGCCTCGATGCGCCCGCCGGCCTCCGCGACGGCCCGGTGCATGCGCGCGTGGATGCGCCCGAGGGTCTCCAGGTCGAACAGCCCGCGCGCGATCCCGGACTGGTTCGTGGCCACCACCACCCGCCAGCCGGCCGCCGTCAGGCGCGCGATGGCCTCGAGGCTGCCCGGCACGGGCACCCACTCGGCGGGCGACTTGATGTAGGCGTCGGAGTCCTCGTTGATGACCCCGTCGCGGTCCAGGATGACGAGGCGGCCCACGGCGCGGCTCAGTCGCGGAACTCCGAGACCCGGATGCGGCCGTCGATCATGCGCGACTCGCGGCGCATGATGCGCGCCATCTTCTCCCAGAAGGCGGCCTTGAGGTCGAAGCCCGCCGAGATGGCCGTGCCGATGAGCAGGATCATCAGGTCCGCGCACTCCTCGGCGAGCACCTCCTTCGGCTTGCCCTTGGTGACGCAGGCGGAGATCTCGCCCAGCTCCTCGGCCATGAGGGCGACGCGGTAGGTGAGCTCCTCGCCCCCGGTCTCGCGGAAGCGGTGCTTGTCGTGGAAGGCCTGCACCGCCGCCAGCATGGCGTCGTAGGAGTCCGGGGGCGGCGTGCCGCCACTCTGCCGCTCGTCGTGCTCGCTCATCGCGCTCCCTTCCGCGCCGCTCAGCGCAGGCTCACCGAGACCAGGGCGACCTCGTCGCCGTCGCCCACCGGCGTCTCCGGCGAGGCGAACGCGCGGTTGACGGTCACCCTGACGGCATCCTCCGCCAGCGCCCGCTCCCAGACGCCGCCGCGCCGGCGCAGGTGCGCCAGCAGCCCCCGCACGTCCGAGATCCCGGGCGGCAGGCGCAGCTCCTCGGAGCCGCGGCGCAGCAGGTCGGGCAGGCGGCCGAAGTAGAGGATCCTCACCATGGATGTCTTCCGGGCGGCCCCGGCGGCCCTTGCCCCGGGCCGCGGCCGGGCAGACGGCGCACATTGTAGCGCCTCCGGTGCCCTTCAAGGGCGCGGGCCTCAGCCGGCGGGCAGCCGCCCGATGTCGGCCACCTCCAGGAACAGGCCCGCGAGCGCGCGCAGCAGCGCCAGGCGGTTGGCGCGCACGGCCTCGTCCTCGGCCATGACCAGCACCTGGTCGAAGAAGGCGTCCACGGGCCCGCGCAGCGCCGCGAGCCGCCGCAGCGCCGCCTCGTAGTCGCCGGCGGCGAGCGGCGCGGCGATCTCGGCCTCGGCACGGGCGACCGCCTCGTGCAGGGCGCGCTCGGCGGGCTCGGCGAGCCGGGAGGGGTCCACCGCCTCGGCCACCGCGAGGCCCTTCTCCCCGGCCTGGCGCAGGATGTTGCGGATGCGCTTGTGGGCCGCGGCGAGCGCCTCGGCCTCCGGCAGCTCGCGGAAGGCGAGCACCGCGCGCACGCGCCGGTCGAAGTCCAAGGGGCGGGTGATGCCGCGCGCGCGCACGGCCTCGTAGACCTCCACCGGCACCCCGCGCTCCTGGCACCAGGCGCGCAGGCGGTCGAGGGCGAAGTCCACCGCGGCATCCGCCGCGCCCTCCGCCTGCGGCAGCCCTTCCGGCAGCAGGTCCGCGGCGGCCTCGGCGAGGCGGGCCAGATCCAGGTCGAGCCCGCCCTCGATCAGGGTGCGCAGGATCCCGAGGGCGGCGCGCCGCAGGCCGTAGGGGTCCTTCTCGCCCGTCGGGCGCAGCCCGCAGGCGAAGATGCCGACGAGGGTGTCGAGGCGGTCGGCGAGGGCCACGGCGCGGCCGACGGGCGTGGCGGCGATGGCGTCCCCCGCCCCGCGCGGGCGGTAGTGCTCCTCGATGGCGACGGCGACCGCCTCGGGCTCGCCGTCGTGGAGGGCGTAGTGGCGCCCCATGACGCCCTGCAGCTCCGGGAACTCGCCCACCATCTCGGTGACCAGGTCGCACTTGGCGAGCCGCGCCGCCCGCCGCGCGAGCGCCACGTCGGCGCCGATCGCCTCGGCGACGTCGGCCGCGAGCCGCTCCAGGCGCAGCGTCTTGTCGTGGAGCGTGCCGAGCCGCTCCTGGTAGACGACGCCCTTGAGCGCCTCGAGGCGGCTCTCCAGCGGGCGCTTGCGGTCCTGCTCCCAGAAGAAGGCCGCGTCCGCGAGCCGCGGGCGGATGACGCGCTCGTTGCCCCGGCGCACCTCGTCGGGGTCACGGCTCTCGATGTTGGCGACCGCCACGAAGCGCGCCAGCAGCGCGCCCGAGGCGTCCACCACGGGGAAGCACTTCTGGTGCTGCTCCATGGCCGAGACCACGACCTCGCGCGGCAGCTCCAGGAAGCGCTCGTCGAAGCGCCCGGCGAGCGCCACCGGCCATTCCACCAGCGCCGTCACCTCCTCGAGCAGCGCCTCGCGCACCACCGCGCGCCCGCCGGCGGCGAGCGCCGCCTCCTCGACCTGGGCCCGCACCGTCTCGCGCCGGCGGTCCAGGTCGGCGATCACGTGCCCGCGCGAGGCGAGCAGCGGCTCCCAGTCCGCCGGCCTCGGCACCGGGAGGGGGTCCGGGTGGTGGAAGCGGTGGCCGCGGGTCTCGCGCCCGGCCTCGAGGCCCAGCACCGTGCCCGGCACCACGTCCTCGCCGTGCAGCATCAGCACCCAGTGCACGGGGCGCACGAAGGCCGCCTCGCCCGCGCCCCAGCGCATGCGCTTCGGCACCGGCAGCCGGTCGAGGGCCTCCTGGACGAGGCCCGGCAGGAGCTCGGCCGTCGGCCGCCCCGGCTCCACCCCCTCCCAGAGCAGCCACTCGCCCTTGTCGGTGCGAAGCCGGCCGAGGCGCTCGACCGGCACGCCCACCGAGCGCGCGAAGCCCTCGGCCGCCTTCGTCGGGCGGCCCTCGGCGTCGAAGGCGACCCGCACCGCCGGGCCGCGGCGGCGCACCGGGCGGTCGGGCTGGGCCGGCGCCACCGCCTCGACGAGGACGGCGAGCCGCCGCGGGGTGGCGTAGCCGCGCGCCGCGCCCCGGGCGATGCCGGCGCGGTCGAGGCCCGCGGCGAGCGCCGCGGCGAAGGCCTCGGCCAGCCGGCGCAGGGCCTTCGGCGGCAGCTCCTCGGTGCCGATCTCGACCAGCAGGTCGCGCGGCTCAGCCATGGGCGGCCTCCGCGCGGCGCAGCATGGGGAAGCCGAGGCGCTCGCGGCTCGCGAGGTAGGCCTCGGCCACGGCGCGCGCCAGGGCGCGCACGCGCAGGATGTAGCGCTGGCGCTCCGTGACCGAGATGGCGTGGCGGGCGTCGAGCAGGTTGAAGGTGTGCGAGGCCTTGAGCACCTGCTCGTAGGCCGGAAGCGCCAGCCCCAGCTCCAGCAGGCGCCGGCACTCGCGCTCGCAGGTGTCGAACCAGGCGAAGAGGCTCTCGACGTCGGCGTGCTCGAAGTTGTAGGCCGACATCTCGACCTCGTTCTGGTGGAACACGTCGCCGTAGGTCACGCGCCCGTGCGGGCCCTCGGCCCAGACGAGGTCGAAGACGCTCTCCACCTCCTGCAGGTACATGGCGATGCGCTCCAGCCCGTAGGTGATCTCGCCCGTCACGGGCCGGCAGTCGAGGCCGCCCACCTGCTGGAAGTAGGTGAACTGGGTGATCTCCATGCCGTTGAGCCACACCTCCCAGCCGAGGCCCCAGGCCCCGAGGGTGGGCGACTCCCAGTTGTCCTCGACGAAGCGGATGTCGTGCACCAGCGGGTCGAAGCCCAGCGCCCGCAGCGAGTCGAGGAAGAGATCCTGGATGTCGTCGGGCGAGGGCTTGAGCACCACCTGGAACTGGTAGTAGTGCTGCAGCCGGTTGGGGTTCTCGCCGTAGCGGCCGTCGGTGGGCCGGCGCGAGGGCTGCACGTAGGCCGCCGCCCACGGCTCGGGGCCGATGGCGCGCAGGAAGGTGGCCGGATGGAAGGTTCCGGCCCCGACCTCCATGTCGTAGGGCTGCAGCAGCACGCAGCCGCGCCGCGCCCAGTAGGACTGGAGCGCGAGCACGAGGTCCTGGAAGGTGCGGGGTCGCTGCGCCATGGTGCCGCGCCTGCCGTCGGCCGCAAAGCCCGCAAGTATAACCGCCGCGGCGGGGACGGCGGGACTGGACAGCCTGGCGCGGCTCGTGCATACAAAGGGTGAGGGCGGTCGCGGCCGTCAAGATCGCGGCGCGGCGGCCGATAGAGAGGGCGGAGGCAGCGACGGCGGGACGGGCGCCATGGGCGATACGCTTCGCATCGAGCCGACGGCGACGGCGCAGTGGCACAGCCTGGTGCGCGAGGCCGAGGCGCGTCTCGGCCGGCGCCTCGACGAGGACCTCGAGAGCTACCTCGTCTTCCTGCTGATGCGCTTCGCGGGCCGGCCCGAGCTCGCCGCGCGGGTGCTGGCGCTCGACTACCTGCGCGGGCTGCGCGCCGGCGGCCGCCGCCGCCTTGACGCCCTGCGCGACGTCGGCGACCAGTGCCTGCTCTACTCCGGCCTCTTCCCGCGGCGGGCGCGGCGGCGCAACGTGCGCGTGCGCTACTTCGTGGACCTCGGCCGCACGGCCTACCAGGAGCTCGGCGCCACGCTCCAGCACGGCGCGGCCGAGATCTACCTGCGGCTCGCCGAGCATTTCGTCGCCCTGATGGACGTGCTGCTCGCGCTGCGCGAGGGCGCGGCGGCGCGCGAGGCGGCCGACGCCCTCGAGGCGGTGGAGCTCGCCCTCGAGACCGGCAGCCGCGCCGCGCGCGAGCGCCTCGCCGAGTGGACCGACGCCATCCCCGTCAGCGGCGGCGACAGCCGCCACTGAGCACGCCGGCGCCGGCGCGTGCGCTTTTCCGAGCGCCGCGCTAGACTTTTTCGCCCGGGCCCGCGCCGCGGCCCGCGCACCCCGCATCACCCATGGCCGAGAAGCAGCGCAAGGCGGTGGCCCTCATCTCGGGCGGGCTCGACTCCATGCTCGCCGCCCGCGTCGTCATGGACCAGGGCGTGCACGTCGAGGGCATCAACTTCTTCACGGGCTTCTGCGTGGAGGGCCACACGCACGCCATCCGCCGCCGCGACCGCGCCCGGCCCAAGCGCAACAACGCGCTCTGGGTGGCCGAGCAGCTCGGCATCCGCCTGCACATCGTCGACATCGTCGAGGAGTACAAGCAGGTGCTGCTCCACCCGCGCCACGGCTACGGGCAGAACCTCAACCCCTGCCTCGACTGCAAGACCTTCATGGTGCGCAAGGCCTACGAGTGGATGCGCGAGCACGGCTTCGACTTCATCGTCACGGGCGAGGTGCTGGGCCAGCGCCCCATGTCCCAGCGCCGCGACACCTTCCCCGTCGTGGCGCGCGAGTCCGGCGTCGGCGACCTGCTGCTGCGGCCGCTGTCGGCCAAGCTCCTGCCGCCGACGCGGCCCGAGCGCGAGGGCTGGGTGGACCGCGAGCGCCTCTACGGCTTCCACGGGCGCACGCGCAAGCCGCAGATGGCGCTCGCCGCGCGCTACGGCTTCCGCGACTACGCCCAGCCCGCCGGCGGCTGCTGCTTCCTCACGGACGAGCAGTACGCGGCCAAGCTCGCCGACCTGTGGAGCGCGCGCGGGCGGCGCGACTACGACCTCGACGACATCCTGCTGCTCAAGGTCGGCCGGCACCTGCGCCCGCGCCCGCACCTGAAGCTGATCGTCGCCCGCGAGGAGGGCGAGAACCGCTTCCTCGAGGGCTACCGCCGCCGCTACACGCACCTGCGCACCGTCAGCCACCCCGGCCCGCTGGTGCTGGTCGACGGCGAGGCGGACGACGAGGACCTCGAGCTCGCCGCGCGCATCGCCGCCCGCTTCAGCAAGGGGCGCGCGGCGCCGGAGGTGGAGGTCGAGGCGGTGCCGCTCGGCGGCGAGCCGCGGCGGCTGCGCGTGCGCCCGCTGCCGGCGTCCGAGGTGCGGCCCGAGTGGTACGTGGAGCGCCGCGGCGCCGGGCTGCTGCGCCGCGCCGCCGCGGGCTGAAGGGACGCGCCGTGGCGCGCGCGGTCCTGGACGCCCGCAACCTGCTCTGCCCCCTGCCCGTGATCCGCACGCAGGACCGCATCGCGCGCATGGCCCCCGGCGACGTGCTCGAGGTGCGCGCCACCGACCCCGGCGCCCTCAACGACATCCCCGCCTGGTGCCGCGTCAGCGGACACCGCGTGCTGGAGGCCCGCGAGGAGGGCCGCGAGGTGGTGGTGGTCATCGAGGTCGGCGATGGCGCGGACGGCTGAGGCGGCCCTCGACCACGGCCGCTACCGCACGGCGCGGCGGGTGACGGTGGTCGGCGCCGCCGTCAACCTCGTGCTCGCCGTGGCCAAGGTCGTGATCGGCTGGCTGGCCCACTCGCAGGCGCTCATCGCCGACGGCGTGCACTCGCTCTCGGATCTCGCGAGCGATGCCGTCGTGCTGCTCGCGGCCAAGCACGCGAGCCGCGAGGCCGACCGCGAGCACCCCTACGGCCACGGGCGCATCGAGACCGCGGCCACCGTCGCCCTCGGCGTCGCCCTGATCGCCGTGGGGCTCGGCATCGCCATCGACGCCGGGCGCCACCTGCTCGACCCGGCCCTGCTCGCCGTGCCGGGGACGGCGGCGCTCGCCGTGGCCGTCGCCTCGGTGCTCTCCAAGGAATGGCTCTATCACTACACCGTGCGCGTCGCGCGGGCGCTGCGCTCGGACATGCTGCGCGCCAACGCCTGGCACCACCGCACCGACGCCGTCTCCTCGCTGGTCGTGCTCGCCGGCGTCGGCGGCGCCATGGCGGGCTTCCCCTACCTCGACGCCGTGGCCGCCATCGGCGTGGCGGGCTTCATCGTCAAGATCGGCTGGGACCTCGCCTTCCGCAGCGTGCGCGAGCTGATCGACACCGCCCTCGAGCCCGAGCGCGTGGAGGCCATCCGGCGGGCCATCCTCGCCGTCGACGGCGTGCGCAGCCTCCACATGCTGCGCACGCGCCGCATGGGCCCGGACGCCCTCGTCGACGTGCATATCCAGGTCGACCCGCGCCTGAGCGTCTCCGAGGGCCACCAGATCGGCGAGACCGTGCGCCGGCGGCTCATCGAGCAGATCGACGAGGTCGCCGACGTCACCGTGCACGTCGACCCCGAGGACGACGCCGAGGGGCCGCGCTGCGAAGGCCTGCCGCTGCGCGCCGAGGTGCTCGAGCGCCTCGGGCGGCGCTGGGCCGGTGTCCCCGCCGCGCGCCGCATCGAGGAGGTCACGCTCCACTACCTGGACGGGCGGATCCACGTGGACGTGACCCTGCCGCTCGATGTCGCGCGCGACCGCGCCGAGGCCGAGGCCCTCGCCCGCGCCCTGCGCGAGGCCGCCGCGGGGCTCGAGGGGATCGGCGAGGTGCGCGTCCATTTCCGCCATGGGTGACGCACGAACCTGGTGCGCGCGGGGTGCGGTATGCACCATTTTGGTGCACACAAAAGGCGCGAGGAGGCGCGGACCGTCGGCCTTTCAGGCACTTTTCTCCCGTCGCGCCGTGGCATATTTTCTGCACTCCGCTCCGGCACCGGCCTGCGGGCGCGCGGCCCCGGCAGCGGCGTGCAGGAGAGCGAGATCCGGCTACGAACGCAAACGGTCCAGCCTTCCTTCGGAGGAACGTCCATGTCACAGAAGGTTCTGAAGATGATCAAGGACAAGGGGGTCAAGTTCGTCGACCTCCGCTTCACCGACACCCGCGGCAAGGAGCAGCACGTCTCGGTCCCCGCGCACGTGGTCAACGCCGACTTCTTCAAGGCCGGCAAGATGTTCGACGGCTCGAGCATCGCCGGCTGGAAGAGCATCGCCGAGTCGGACATGGTGCTCATGCCCGACCCGTCGACGGCCGTCATGGACCCCTTCGCGGACGAGCCCACGCTCATCCTGCGCTGCGACATCCTCGAGCCCTCCACCATGCAGGGCTACGAGCGTGACCCGCGCACCATCGCCAAGCGCGCCGAGGCCTATCTGAAGGCGAGCGGCGTCGGCGACACCGCCTACTTCGGGCCCGAGCCCGAGTTCTTCATCCTCGACGACGTGCGCTGGGGCGCGGACATGAGCGGCGCCTTCTACAAGGTCGACTCCGAGGAGGCCTCCTGGAACAGCGAGCGCGTCTTCGAGGACGGCAACATCGGCCACCGGCCCTCGGTCAAGGGCGGCTACTTCCCGGTCCCGCCCGTGGACTCGCTGCAGGACATCCGCTCGGCGATGGCGCTGGTGCTCGAGGAGATGGGCGTGCCGGTCGAGGTGCACCACCACGAGGTGGCCACCGCCGGCCAGTGCGAGATCGGCACCCGCTTCAACACGCTGGTGCGCAAGGCCGACGAGCTCCAGATCCTCAAGTACGTGGTCATGAACGTCGCGCACAGCTACGGCAAGACCGCGACCTTCATGCCCAAGCCGCTGGTCGGCGACAACGGCAACGGCATGCACACGCACCAGTCGCTCGCCAAGGGCGGCAAGAACCTCTTCTCGGGCAACAAGTACGCGGGCCTGTCGGAGACGGCCCTCTACTACATCGGCGGCATCTTCAAGCACGCCAAGGCGATCAACGCCTTCGCCAACTCCTCGACCAACAGCTACAAGCGCCTGGTGCCCGGCTTCGAGGCGCCCGTGCTGCTCGCCTACTCGGCGCGCAACCGCTCGGCCTCCGTGCGCATCCCGCACGTGGCCAACCCCAAGGCGCGGCGCATCGAGGTCCGGTTCCCGGACTCCTGCGGCAACCCCTACCTCACCTTCGCCGCCATGCTCATGGCCGGCATCGACGGCATCAAGAACAAGATCCACCCCGGCGATCCGCTGGACAAGGATCTCTACGACCTGCCGCCCGAGGAGGAGAAGGCCATCCCGCGGGTGGCGGCCTCGCTCGAGGAGGCGCTCGAGGCGCTCGACAAGGACCGCGACTTCCTCAAGGCCGGCGGCGTCTTCACCGACGACGCCATCGACGGATACATCGAGCTCAAGATGGAGGAGGTGCAGCGGCTGCGCATGACCACGCACCCGGTCGAGTTCGACATGTACTACAGCCTCTGAGCGCCACCGCGCTCGGCCCCTCGTGCCCCCGTCCGGCGCCGCCGGGCGGGGGCATTTCTTGCGCGTGCCGTGTGCGCGGCACGCGGCGCGCGGGAGGCGGGAGACGGGTAACGGGAGACAGGAGACGGGAAAGATCAAAAGAGGCTGCGCCCGAAGGGCGCTCCACCCCTCGCCTCTCGATCCCCGCCTCCCGCCTCCCACATTCGTGGGAGTGGACGGGAGACGGGTAACGGGAGACGGGAGACAG
>WFOW01000180.1 GCA_015487895.1 Gammaproteobacteria bacterium
GCTCAAGCCGGCGCCGCGGCTGCCGATAGGACTCCCGGGAGGACCCACCCCGCCGGAGGCTTCATGACCGCGCAACCCGAGACCCTGGTCCGCACGCTGCTCGAGGAGCTGGACGCCGGGCGGCTGGAGCTGCCCACCCTGCCGGAGGTCGCGCTGCGCGTGCGCGACGTGGTCGAGTCCGAGTCGAGCTCGGCGCGCGACATCGCCGAGGCCGTCTCCAGCGACCCCGCCCTGGCCGCACGCCTGATCCAGGTGAGCAACTCCCCCCTCTACCGCGGCCGGCGCGAGGTCGACGACGTGCAGAGCGCCGTGGTGCGGCTCGGGCGCGAGCTGGTGCGCACGCTGGTCACCAGCCTCGCCATGCGGCAGATGTTCCAGGCCACGACCGAGGCCGTGGACCGGCGCCTGCGCGAGCTCTGGTCGCACAGCGTGCAGGTCGCGGCCATCAGCCGGGCGCTGGCCGGGCAGCAGGGGCTGGCGCCGGACCGCGCCATGCTGGCCGGCCTCGTCCATGACGTCGGCGCCCTGCCGCTCCTGGTCCGGGCGGAGGAGGACGAGGCGCTCCTCGCCGACGAGGCCGCCTTCGACGCGCTCGTGCACGAGATCCACCCCGCGCTGGGGCGCGCGATCCTCGAGCGCTGGGGCCTGCCGGACTATCTGGTGGCCGTGGCGGCCGAGCACGAGGACCTCGCCCGCGACCCCGGGACGCCCCCGGATTACGTCGATATCGTCATCGTCGCCAACCTGCAAAGCCACATGGGCTCGGAGCACCCGCACGCCGCGGTGGACTGGTCGCAGGTGGCGGCGCTCCGGCGCCTAGGCCTCGCCGACGACGTGAGCACCGTGGAGCTCGCCGCCGGCAGCGACGAGGCCCGCGAGGTCGAGGCGCTCCTCGCCGGCTGAGGGCCAGCGGGCGCCGTCCGGCCCGGCCTCCTCACCTCGGGGCCTCGCCTTCCAGCGACACCCGGATCTGCCGGGCGATCGCGACGCTGCGCCTGCCGACGCGGCAGGCGAAGGCGTAGGCCTCGACCCCAGCCGCCAGCGCCTCGCGCAGCGCCGCGCCGTAGGCCGGGTCGATCTCGTCCGCGGGCCGCAGGGCGCGCGCGTCCCCGCGGGCCACGCAGAAGACCAGCACGGCGCGGTCGCCCGCGCGGCGGTGATGCGCGAGCTCGCGCAGATGGCGCCGGCCGCGCTCGGTGACGGCGTCCGGGAAGATGGCGCGGCCGGCCGCGTCGACGGCGGTCACGTGCTTGACCTCGACGAAGCAGCGCCCGCGCGCCGGGTCCTCGAGCAGCAGGTCCGCCCGGCTGCCCTCGCGGCCGAAGCGCACCTCGCGCCGCAGGCGCGCATAGCCCGCGAGCGGGGCGATGCGGCCGCCCTCCACCGCCTCGGCGACGATGGCGTTGGTGCGCCCGGTGTGGATGCACACCCGCACGCCCGGCACGGGCTCGACCAGCTCCCAGGTCCACGCGAGGCGGCGGCGCGGGCCGGCGGCACGGCTGAGCCAGACGGGCGAGCCCGGCCGGTCGCAGCCGAGGAGCGAGCCGGTGTTGGGGCAGTGCGCCGTGACCACCGTCCCGTCGCGCAGGCGCACGTCGGCCAGGAAGCGCCGGTAGCGGCGGATCAGCCTTCCCTCGGTCAGCGGCGGCAGGCGCAAATGCTGCGGTCCCCTCGTGCCAAGCGCGTCACAGCCTGGGAGCGGCGCGGGAGCGATGCTATATTCGCACGGGGCGGGGGGTTCCCGCCGGAGGAGCGAAGCGCAGATGAGAAGCACTGCCCGCGTACTCCTGCTCGCCGCGGGCCTGCTGGCGGCGGGGGCCGCCGCGGCCGACGTGCTGCTGATCGAGGCCCTGCGCCAGGACCCGCCCAACGCGCCCGGCGGGCTCGAGCGGCCGGTGCGCGGCATGACCATGGCCGAGGTCGAGCGGCGCTTCGGCCCGCCCAAGGCCAGGCATCCCGCCGTGGGCGACCCGCCCATCACCCGCTGGGACTACGACGGCTTCAGCGTCTACTTCGAGCACCAGTACGTGCTCCACAGCGTGGTGCACCGCACCCGCACCGCCGCGGCGGCCCGCTGAGGCCTCCGCGCGGGCGCTCCGAGGGGCCGCGACGCAGGGGCCGCCCCGCCGATGCCCGCAGCCGGCCGGCTGCTCCCGCCCGAGTGGGCGCCCCAGAGCGCCGTCATGCTCACCTGGCCGCACGAGGCCACCGACTGGGCGCCGTGGCTCGATCGTGTCGAGCCGGTCTTCGAGGCCATCGCCGCGGCGCTGGCACCGCGCGTGCCCGTGCTGGTCGTGGCGCGGGACCAGACGCACCGGCGGCACGTGGCCGCCCGCCTGCGGGCGGCGGGCGTCCCCCCGACCCGCGTGCGCTGGGCCTGCGTGCCGAGCGACGACGCCTGGGCGCGCGACCACGGCCCCCTCACCGTGCTCGAAGGCGGCGGGCCCCGCCTGCTCGACTTCCGCTTCAACGGCTGGGGCGGCAAGTTCCGCCACGGCCTCGACGACCGGATCCCGGCGGCGCTGCACGCCGCCGGTGTCTTCGGCGACACGCCGCTCGAGCGCGTGGAGCTCGTGCTCGAGGGCGGCGCCGTCGACACCGACGGCGCCGGCACGCTGCTGACGACGCGGCGCTGCCTGCTCTCCGAAGGGCGCAACGGCGCGCTCGGCCGGCCCGCGGTGGAGGCGGCGCTGCGCTCGGCGCTCGGCGTGCGCCGCGTGCTCTGGCTCGCCCACGGCTGGCTCGCCGGCGACGACACCGACGGCCACGTGGACATGCTGGCGCGCTTCTGCGGCCCCGAGACCATCGCCCACGCCGCCTGCGAGGACCCCGCCGACCCGCACCACGAGCCGCTGCGCGCCCTGGCCGCGGAGCTCGCGGCCCTGCGCACCCCCGAGGGACGGCCCTACCGGCTGGTGCCGCTGCCGCTGCCGCGCCCCCTGCACGGCCCGGACGGCGCGCGCCTGCCCGCCACCTACGCCAACTTCCTGGTCACGGAGGGCGCGGTGCTGGTGCCGGCCTACGGGGACCCGGCCGACGAGGTCGCCGCGCGCCGGCTCGCAGGATGCTTCCCGGGGCGCGAGGTGGTGACCGTGCCCTGCACCCCGCTCCTGTGGCAGGGCGGGAGCCTGCACTGCGTCACCATGCAGCTCCCGCGGCCCCTGCCGGTGCGCGGCGCCTGCTGAGCGCGTCCCGCGCTTGCCGCCGCCGCCCCCGTGGCCGATACTCGCGGCCCACCGCGGGAGAGGGGCATGGCGCGCGCGCTGACCATCGGTCTCGTCCAGCACCCGTGCGGCGAGGACCGCGCGGCCAACCTCCGCGCGAGCCTCGAAGGCATCGCCGAGGCCGCCGCGCGCGGCGCGCGCCTGGTGCTGCTCCAGGAGCTCCACGCGACCCGCTACTTCTGCCAGGCCGAGGACCCTGCGCTGCTCGACCTCGCCGAGCCGGTGCCGGGACCGACGACGGAGGCCCTCGCCGAGGCCGCGCGCCGCCATGGCGTGGTGGTGGTGGGCTCGGTCTTCGAGCGTCGCGCCCCCGGGCTGCACCACAACACCGCCGTGGTGCTCGAGGCCGACGGCCGCCTCGCCGGCCGCTACCGCAAGATGCACGTCCCGCACGATCCGGGCTACCGCGAGAAGTACTACTTCGCGCCCGGAGACGGAGGCTTCGAGCCGGTGCCGACCTCCGTGGGGCGCCTCGGCGTGCTGGTGTGCTGGGACCAGTGGTTCCCGGAGGCGGCACGCCTGATGGCGCTCGCGGGCGCCGAGCTCCTGCTCTACCCCACCGCCATCGGGTGGGATCCGCGCGACGACGAGGCCGAGCGGGCGCGCCAGCTCGAGGCCTGGATGACGGTGCAGCGCGGCCACGCCGTGGCCAACGCGCTGCCGGTGGCGGCCTGCAACCGCACCGGCCACGAGCCGGGCCCGCCGGGCGAGCCCGGCATCCGCTTCTGGGGCTCGAGCTTCGTCGCCGGCCCGCAGGGCGAGCTGCTCGCGCGCGCGGGCACGGACGGGGCCGAGGTGGTCACGGCCACGGTCGACCTCGACCGCACCGAGGCGCTGCGCCGCGTCTGGACCTTCTTCCGCGACCGCCGCCCGGAGGCCTACGGAGGGCTGCTCCGCGCCTGGCGCGCGGACGGAGACGACGGCCGGGAGGCGTCATGAGAGGCGGATCGCTGCGGAAGCGTGCCCGCGTGTGCGATAATTCGCGTTCCAGAAGATTCTGATGGACGTCGAGCGATGATCCTGATCCTCAAGCCCGAGACGCGACGCGACAGCCCGGAGTTCCGCTCCCTGATGGGCTACCTCTCGAACCTCCCGGGCATCCAGGTGCGCGTGCACGAGGAGCACGGCGCCCAGCAGGTCCTCACCGAGGTCTACCTCATCGGCGACACCAAGACGCTCTCGGTCGACGACATGAAGAGCCTGCCGGGCGTGGAGCGCGTGGTCCGGGTCTCCGAGGAGTACCGCATCCTCGGGCGCCACCGCGACGACCGCCGCCCGACGAGCTGGGAGTACAACGGCGTCCGCTTCGGGCAGGACACGCTCAACGTCTTCGCCGGCCTGTGCGCGGTCTCCACCCGCGAGCACGTCGAGGCCATGATGAAGGCCCTGCGCGAGCACGGGCAGGTCTGCACGCGCATGGGCGCCTACAAGCCGCGCACGAGCCCCTACGCCTTCCAGGGCCACGGCAAGGCCTGCCTGCCCTACGTCTTCGAGCTCGCGGGGAAGTACGGCATCCGGGTGATCGCCATGGAGGTCACCCACGACAAGCACATCGACGAGATCCGCGAGGCGCTGCACCAGACCGGCCACCCCACCGGGGTGATGCTCCAGATCGGCACGCGCAACACGCAGAACTTCGAGCTGCTCAAGGCCGTGGGCCGCCAGCGGGAGTTCCCGGTGCTGCTCAAGCGCGGCTTCGGGATCACGCTCGAGGAGTCGCTCAACGCCGCCGAGTACGTCGCCAGCCAGGGCAACACCCGCATCGTCTTCGGGCTGCGCGGGATGAAGACCAACATGGGCGACCCGCACCGCAACTTCGTCGACTTCGCCCACGTGCCCGTGGTCAAGCGCCTCACACGGATGCCCGTGTGCATCGACCCCTCGCACTCGGTGGGCTCGCGCGACGCCGCCCCGGACGGGCTGCTCGACATCTTCCACGTCACGGCGCAGGGCGTGATCGCCGGGGCCAACATGATCCTGGTGGACTTCCACCCCGAGCCGAGCAAGGCGCTGGTCGACGGCCCGCAGGCGCTGCTGCTCGAGGAGCTGCCCCACTTCCTCGAGGACGTCGCCATCGCCCGCGAGGCCTACGAGCGGCGCGTGGCGGCGGCCCGGCGCGCGCGCGGCGGGGGCGAGGCGGCGGGCGCCGCCGCCTGAGCCGCGGTGCCGCCCGGACCCGGCACCGACGCACGCGAGCGCTTCCTCGCCGCGCACCCCGACCTCGCCCCCGTGCTGGCCGAGGCGCCCGCGGTGGCGCTGCCGGCCGGCGCCAGCGCCTTCCGCCCCGGCGCCCCCTGCCGCCACTTCCTGGTCGTGCTCGCCGGGACGGTGCGCGTGCAGCTCACGGCGGCGAGCGGACGCGAGATCGTGCTCTACCGCGTCGGCGCCGGCGAGACCTGCATCCTCACCACGAGCTGCCTCCTGGCCGCCGAGGCCTACCCCGCGGAGGGGGTGGCCGAGACGGCGGTCGAGGCCCTGGCGGTGCCCGGGGAGCGCTTCGACGAGGCCCTCGGCGCCTCGCCCGCCTTCCGCCGCTTCGTCTTCGCCGGCTACGCCCGGCGCCTGGCCGAGCTGCTGGGCCTGATGGAGCGGGTGCGCTTCGAGGGCCTGGATGCACGGCTCGCGCGCCTGCTCCTCGAGCGCAGCGGAGCCGACGGCCGCGTGGCGCTCACGCACCAGGCCCTCGCCACCGAGCTCGGCAGCTCGCGCGAGGCCGTCACCCGCCGCCTGCGGGCCTTCCAGGCGCAAGGCTTGGTGCGCACCGGCCGCGCCGTGGTCGAGATCGTCGATCCCGCCGGCTTGGCCCGCCTCGCTGACATCCCGCCCCGAGGCGGTATGCTTTCACTCAAAGGCCGCCGGGTCGAAAACGGTTATTCCTGACACCAAAGGCGGCCACGAGTCCGGCCACCATCAGCGCGACCACCGAAGGCGCAGGCACCGTATGCAGCGTGCCACCGACATTCCCGCTTGTGCCAGCGGCCAGGGGATTGACAGCTGATATGTCCACCAAGACCAACTTGGAGCGGATGGCTCCCGTCGAGTAGCGCCAACGGTTGCCGTACATTACATAATCATATTCCATACACCCCGAAAAGCTCCAATTGACGCACACATAAAGCCAATAGGGCCCTACCCACACGAAATCGTAGTAGTACCGCTGCAACCCCTCGAAGACGTCGCCAATCGACCAGGTGGACGGAAGGTGCTCGTCGGCGGCAAAACCAGGAGTAGCTGGCGGCGCAAACACATAACGGCTGTTCGCCGATATCTTCAGGGAGCCTTGATCGAGCATATGTTCGAGCACGAAACCGACCTCGATAGTCTGGTCAACAGGGTCGCCCCGGCTATAGCATAGCCCCCATGTGCAGACCGCGCTCACGGCCTTGTAACTGGTGTCAACCCGATAGCGGTGCACGGCCGTGGTTTCATCGCCGAAGGTGGGCAAAGGCCTGGCCGGATCAGGTGGAGGCGCGGTTCCGGTGAAGAAATCGCCCCCCACATAGCTAGCATCGAAAAAGGTCCGCTCGACCCGATCCTCCCAATAGTTAACAGGCATCATCGTCCAGGGCGAATAGCTGATGCCCGTGTGCGTCTCCGTCGACGTGGATGCCGGCGTGTCGTCGACACGGAAAACGTAACGGACAGTATCCCCCATCCCGATCCCGGCGATGCCCGAGGAGCCGGGTGTTGCGTACGTGACTGTGCCCTCGAAGGTGTAATAGAGCGGAATGGCCCATGCCTGGCACGACAGCCCCAGGAGGGTGGTACCCCAAACGAGGGCCCAATTCCAGCTGCAGTGTCTGGCCATCGCTGTGTCTCTCCCACATGGTGTCACAGGCACAGGTCGCGAGCCGCTTCCCGCAGCTCAGGTCTGGTCCCTGAGCACACTTCCGCTCCCTCGATCTCTCCACGCCCTTGATGCGTAGCGAAGAAAAAATCATGCCAGCAATTGCCACTCAGTTAGTTATGAGCGCGAGATGCGCTGTGGCCCCTTGAACTGTCAATTTCGTTGACGGTGACCTGGTCACCGACGCCCGCCCGCGGATGTCCTAGACTTTAGGCCATCGCGACAAGCGGCACGGGAGGAGAGCGCCATGAGCTGCAACGTCGGAACCGTCGACCGCGTCATCCGCGTCATCGTGGGCGTGGTGCTGATCGGCCTGGCCCTCGTCGGCCCCAAGACGCCGTGGGGCTGGATCGGCGTCATCCCGCTGGTGACGGGGCTCATCGGCTACTGCCCCCTCTACTCCCTGCTGGGCATCCGCACCTGCCCGGCCAAGCAGGAAGGCTAGCCGCCACCCCTCACCTCCCCCGCCGCCCCGCGGGCCGGATGCCCGCGGGGCGGCTTTTGCTTGGGAGCGGCGGGAGGCGGGTTACGGGAGGCAGGCGTCCACCCAGAGACGAGAGACGAGAGGCGGGAGACGAGAGGCGGGAGACGAGGGTTGGTGCGCCCTTCGGGCGCGGCCTCTTGAGCCTCTTGATCTTTCCCGTCTCCCGTAAACCGAAACTGAACCCGTCTCTGGCCCCGGTCAGCCCCCGGCGGCCCCTGCGCGCGCGAGCAGCGCGCCGATGCGCGCGCGGTCCGGGCGCTCCACCACGCCCGCCTCCGTCACCAGCACGTCGACGAGCTCCGCGGGCGTGACGTCGAAGACCGGGTTCCAGGCGCCCGCCCCTTCGGGCGCCACGCGCCGCCCGCCGCAGGCGAGCAGCTCGTCCGCGGGCCGCGTCTCGATGGCGATGCCGTGGCCGTCCGGGGTGTCGGGATCGAGGGTGGAGAGCGGCGCCACCACCATGAAGCCCGCGCCGTGGCGGCGCGCGGCCAGCGCGAGGCCGTAGGTGCCGATCTTGTTCGCCACGTCGCCGTTGGCGGCGATGCGGTCGGCGCCCACGATCACCCAGCGCACCCCGCCCTGGCGCAGCAGCCAGGCGGCGGCGCCGTCCGCGACGAGGCTCACGGGGATGCCCTCCTGCACCAGCTCCCAGGCCGTCAGGCGCGCGCCCTGCAGCCAGGGCCTGGTCTCGTCCGCGTAGACGCGCTCGATGAGGCCGGCCGCGTGGGCGCTGCGCACCACGCCGAGCGCCGTGCCCCAGCCGCCGGTGGCGAGCGCCCCCGTGTTGCAGTGGGTTAGCACGGCGCAGCGCCCGCCGAGGCGCGCCGCCCCGAGCGCGCCCATGCGGCGGTTGGCGGCGACGTCCTCGGCGTGGATGGCGCGGGCCTCGGCCTCGAGCGCCGCCGCCGGGTCCTCGCCGGCGACGAGCGCCGCATCCAGCCTGCGCCGCATGCGCACGAGCGCCCAGCGCAGGTTGACCGCGGTGGGCCGCGCCCGCTCCAGGCCGCGCAGCTCGGCCTCGAAGGCCGGGCGCCAGTCGCCGGCCGGCCCTGTGGCATGGGCACGCGCCGCCAGCACCGCCCCGTAGGCGGCGGCGATGCCGATCGCCGGCGCGCCGCGCACCACCATGTCGCGGATGGCCGCCGCGACCTCCGCGGCGCCGCGGGCCTCGACCCAGCGCGCCTCGTGCGGCAGGAGGCGCTGGTCGAGCAGGCGCAGCGCCTCGCCCGTCCACTCCAGGGCGCGGACGCGCTCCCCGACTGGCTTCTCGTGCCTCATTCCCGCGCAGGCGTGCCGCTCGCGGCCCGCAGTTTACGGCAGGCGGCCGCCCGCGGCATCCGTCGCCCCCGCCTCCACTGTCCAGCGTGCAGCGCAGGCCGTACACTTGCCCACCATGTCCGCCACGCTGGTCGTGAGCGCCCGCTGGGTGATCCCCGTCGAGCCCGAGGGCGCCGTGCTCGAGGACCACGCCGTCGTCGTCGAGGGCGCGCGCATCGCCGCCGTGCTGCCGGCCGCCGAGGCCCGCGCGCGCCACCCGGACGCCGAGCACGTCGCCCTCGCGCGCCACGCCCTCCTCCCGGGCCTGGTCAACGCCCACACGCACGCGGCCATGACGCTGCTGCGCGGGCTGGCCGACGACCTGCCGCTCATGACCTGGCTGCGCGAGCACATCTGGCCCGCCGAGGCGCGCTGGGTCTCGGAGGCCTTCGTCCACGACGGCACGCTCCTGGCGCTGGCGGAGATGGTGCGCGGCGGCACCACCTGCTTCAACGACATGTACTTCTTTCCGGAGGTGACCGCGCGGCTCGCCTCCCAGGCGGGGGTGCGCGCCGTCGTCGGCATGATCGTCATCGACTTCCCGAGCGCCTGGGCCCGCGACGCCGGCGAGTACCTCGACAAGGGCCTCGCGCTGCACGACGCCCTGAAGGACGATCCGCTGGTGACGACCGCCTTCGCCCCGCACGCGCCCTACACGGTGGCCGACGGGGTGCTCGAGCGCGTGCGCGTGCTCGCCGACGAGCTCGAGGTGCCCGTGCACATGCACGTGCACGAGACCGCCGCCGAGGTGGCCGAGGCGGTGGAGGCCACGGGCCGGCGGCCGCTCGCGCGCCTCGACGCGCTCGGCCTGCTCGGGCCCGGTCTCGCCGCCGTGCACATGACCCAGCTCGAGCCCGCCGAGATCCGGCGCCTGGCGGAGACCGGCGTGCGCGTGGTGCACTGCCCGCAGTCGAACATGAAGCTCGCGAGCGGCGCCTGCCCGGTGGCGGCGCTGCAGGCGGCCGGCGTGCCGGTGGCCATCGGCACCGACGGGGCGGCGAGCAACAACGACCTCGACATGCTCGAGGAGCTGCGCACGGCGGCGCTCCTCGGCAAGCTCGCCGCCGGTGACGCCGCGGCCGTGCCGGCGGCCGCGGCGCTGCGCATGGCCACGCTCGACGGCGCGCGCGCCCTCGGCCTCGAGGGCGAGATCGGGAGCCTCGTGCCCGGCAAGAGCGCCGACCTCGTGGCCGTGGACCTCGGCGACCCGGCCACCGAGCCCGTGCACAACGTGATCTCGCAGCTCGTCTACAGCGCCTCGCGGGCCCAGGTCACCCACGTCTGGGTCGCGGGACGCGCCCTGCTGCGCGAGCGCCGGCTGCTCACGCTGGACCTCGACGACATCCGCGCGCGCGCCGCCGCCTGGGGGGCGCGCATCGCAGCCGGAGCCGGCCGGCCGGAGGAGGCGGAAGGCCCATGAGCGGCACGGAGCGCGGGCGCAACGTCGACCGCGAGGAGGTCGCCAAGTTCGACGCGGCCGCCGCGCGCTGGTGGGACCCCGAGGGGCAGATGCGCCCCCTCCACCAGATCAACCCCCTGCGGCTCGCCTTCATCGCCGAGCGCGCCGGCGGCCTCGCCGGGCGCAGGGTCGCCGACGTCGGCTGCGGCGGCGGCCTGCTGGCCGAGGCCATGGCGCGCGCGGGCGCGCGCGTGGTCGGCCTCGACGCCTCGGAGGCCGCCCTGCAGGTCGCCCGCCTGCACGCGGCCGAGGCCGGGGTCGAGGTCGACTACCGGCCGGGCACCGCGGAGGCGCTGGCCGCGGAGATGCCGGAGTCCTTCGACGTCGTCACCTGCATGGAGCTCATCGAGCACGTCCCGGACCCGGCCTCGCTGATCCGCGCCTGCGCCCGGCTGGCGCGCCCGGGGGGCCACGTGTTCCTCTCCACCCTCAACCGCACGCCCAAGGCCTGGCTGCTGGCGGTGGTGGGCGCCGAGTACCTCCTCGGCCTGCTCCCGCGCGGCACCCATGACTGGCGGCGCTTCGTGCGCCCCTCGGAGCTCGACGCCTGGGCACGGGCCGCCGGGCTGGAGCTCGCCGAGCTCGCCGGCCTGCGCTACGACCCGGTGTTCGGCCGCCACGGCCTGACGCGGGACGTCTCGGTCAACTACCTGGCGTGGTACCGGAAACAGTTTTCAGTTTGCAGTCAACAGTCTACAGAATAAAACTGACTTTCTACCTCCCGGCTTACACGCAAGGACTTGCCGTTCCATGGGTTCCTATGGGGAAGACCGTAAGCCGTCACCTGCAAACCGTATCCTAACCTAATGATCCGGGCTGTGTTTTTCGATCTCGACGGGACGCTCCTCGACACCGCGCCCGACATGGGCGGGGCGCTCAACACCCTGCTCGAGGAGGAGGGGCGCACGCCCCTGCCGCCGGAGCGCATCCGGCCCGTGGTCTCGCACGGGGCGACGGCGCTCGTGCGCCTCGGCTTCGGGCTAGGCCCCGAGGACGGCGAGGCCTTCGAGCGCCTGCGCCGGCGCTTCCTCTCGCTCTACCACCGCCGCCTCGCCCGCGAGACGCGCCTCTTCCCGGGCATGGCGCCGGTGCTCGAGGCCCTCGAGGCGGACGGCGTCTACTGGGGGGTGGTCACCAACAAGCCGGCCCGCTTCACCGAGCCGCTGCTCACCGCCCTCGGCCTCGACCGGCGCGCGGCCTGCGTGGTGAGCGGCGACACGGCCCCGGCGCGCAAGCCCGACCCCCGCCCGCTGCTGCACGCCTGCGGCGTGACCGGCGTCCTGCCCGAGGAGTGCGTGTACGTGGGCGACGCGCGCCGCGACGTCGAGGCCGCCCACGCCGCGGGCATGCCCGCGGCGGTGGCCCTGTTCGGCTACCTCGACCCCGGCGACGAGCCGGCCGCCTGGGGCGCGGAGGCGCTGCTCGAGGCCCCGGCGGACGTGCTCGCGTGGGTGCGGGCCCATGCCTGAGTGGCTGCCGGCCCTGCTCGCGGGGCTCGCCCTCGGCCTGCTCGCGGGCTGGAGCCTCGGCCAGCTCCGTAGCGCGCGCCTGCGCGAGGAGAAGGCGCGCCTCGAGGCCCTGCTCGAGGGCGAGCGCACGGCGGCGGCGCGCCAGATCGAGGCCCTGCAGAAGGCCGAGCAGGCCCTCGCCGACACCTTCCGCGCCCTCTCGGGCAAGGCGCTGCGCGAATCCAGCGAGTCCTTCCTGCAGCTCGCGCGCAGCCAGCTCGAGGCGCGCGAGCAGGCCATCGGCGAGATGCTGCGCCCCATCCGCGAGGCGCTGGAGAAGACCGAGCGCCAGATCCGCGAGATCGAGAAGGAGCGCCGCGAGGCCTACGGCGCCCTGAGCCAGCACCTGCGCGCCATGCTCGAGAGCCATCAGGCGCTGCAGGCCGAGACGCGCCGCCTCGTGCAGGCCCTGCGCCGGCCCGAGGTGCGCGGCCAGTGGGGCGAGCTCACCCTGCGGCGCCTGGTCGAGCTCGCCGGGATGCAGGAGCACTGCGACTTCGAGGAGCAGCCCAGCGTCGCCGGCGAGGACGGGAGGCTGCGGCCCGACCTCGTCGTGCACCTGCCCGAGGCGCGCCGCATCGTGGTCGACGCCAAGACGCCACTCGACGCCTACCTCGAGGCCGTGGAGGCCGAGGACGAGGGCGCGCGCCGCGCCGCCCTCGCCCGCCACGCGCGCAAGGTGCGCGAGCGCGTGCAGGAGCTCGCCTCCAAGCGCTACTGGGCGCGCTTCGACGGCAGCCTCGACTTCGTGGTGCTCTTCATCCCGGGCGACCAGTTCCTCGCCGCGGCGCTGGAGCGGGACCCGGCGCTGCTCGAGGACGCCCTCGCCGACCGCGTCATGCTCGCCACGCC
>WFOW01000181.1 GCA_015487895.1 Gammaproteobacteria bacterium
GCCGGCTCCCGCAGCCGTCGTCCGTGGACGCGCGTGCCGACGGCTTCGGTGGAGGGGCACCTGGCCCGGGCGCCCAACGGGCGGCACCGTCTCGGCCGGCCCTCCTCAGACCTTGCGGATGGGACCGGGATAGCGCGCCACGACGCTGTCGGAGGTGAGGAGCAGCACGCCCTCGGTCTCCGCCTGCGCCACCAGGACGCGGTCGAAGGGATCCTTGTGGATCGGCGGGAGGTGGGCGGTGGCGAGCACGTGGGCGCCGGTCACGGGAAGCTCCTCGTAGCCGTGGTCGAGCAGCCCGCGGCGCAGGAGACGGGCGTCCACCCGGAAGTCCCCGCGGCCGAGCCCGGCCTTGATCACGACCTCCCAGATGGACGCGGCGCTGAACCAGAGCGCGTTGCGCGGATCCGCGAGCATCTCCCGTGCTGCCGGAGGGAGGCGCTCCGGTGCGCCCGCCGCCCACAGCAGGAGATGCGTGTCAAGGAGCAGGATCATCGAGGCCGAAGCACGCCGCGATCTCCTTCTCGCCCATGCGGTCGAAGTCCTCGGGCACCTCGATCTCGCCCGCGAGGAAGCCCAAGCGGCCTTCGCCCGCCGCATCGGGGGCCTCGTAGGGGACCACCTTGGCGATCGGCCGCCCCGCCTTGGCGATGACGAAGGGGCGGCCCCGGCGCACCTGCTCCAGCAGGCGCGAGAGGTGCGTCTTGGCCTCGTGGATGTTGACGGTTTCCATGGACGCGCAAAGCCGGCATCTTTCCTTTGACTAGCTTAGTCTAGCAGACTGGACCACCTATGCGCGGGCGTGCCCGAGCCCCTTCGCGTCGTGTCGGTCGCCCGCGGGGAGGGCGCGCGGCGCCGGGGATCCTGGGCGGCATCCCGATCGCGCCCGCGCCCTCGGCGGGCGCGGGAGGAAAGTCGGGCTGCTACAATGACACCGCGTCGCGCGGCGCGCGCGGCCCGCGACGCGCCGGGTGGACGTCGCACGGGACGGCCGTCGTCGAGGGGCGCGGGAGCGGGCTCGCCTATGCGGTGGATCCCCGCGCGCGGTTCGGCGACCGGAGCGAGCCGCCGGCCGTCCAGCCGCTCGCGTAGCTGCCGCCGCGGTGCCGCGGCCGGGCGCTGATGGCCGCCCGGCTGCTTTGGAGCGAGGACGAGGATGAGCCCTTCTGAGCGCGCCGGGCGGCCGCTGGTCTTCGGGGAGGTCCTGTTCGACTGCTTCGAGGACGGTGCCCGCGTCCTCGGCGGCGCCCCCTTCAACGTGGCCTGGCACCTGCGCGGCTTCGGCCTCGATCCGCTCCTTGTCTCGCGCGTGGGCGACGATGCCCTCGGGCGCGAGGTGCGGGCGGCCATGGCCGACTGGGGCCTCGACGAGGCGGGGCTGCAGACGGACCCGGCACGTCCGACGGGCACGGTGCAGGTGCGCCTCGGGGCCGGCGGCCAGCCGAGCTTCGACATCGTCGCCGGCGTCGCCTGGGACCACGTGGATGCGGACGCGGCGGTGGCGGCGGCGCGGGCCGCCGATCCCGCCCTCCTCTACCACGGCACGCTCGCCGCGCGCGCGCCCCGCTCGGCCGCGGCGCTCGCGGCGCTGCGCGGTCTCGGCGCGCCCGCCTTCGTCGACGTCAACCTGCGCCCGCCGTGGTGGCGCGAGGAGACCGTGCGCGGCCTGCTCGACGGCGCCCGCTGGGCCAAGCTCAACGACGACGAGCTCGCCGCGCTCGAGGGCGGGCGCGCGGCCGCCGACGCCGAGCGCCTGCGCGCGCGCCACGGCCTCGAGGCCGTGATCCTCACGCGCGGCGCGCGCGGCGCCGCGGTGGCGCACGCAGGCGGCCTGACCGAGGCCGCGCCCGAGCCCGTGCGCGACGTGGCCGACACGGTCGGCGCCGGCGACGCCTTCGCCGCGGTGGCCATCCTCGGGCTGCTGCGCGGCTGGGGCTGGGAGACGGCGCTGGCGCGCGCCGTGGCGTTCGCCGCCGACATCTGCCGCGTGCGCGGGGCCGTCGTGCGCGACCGCGGCCTCTACGCGCGCTGGCTGCGGCGCTGGGAGGAGGCGGGCGCATGAGCGCCGGCACGGCATCGCACGGCGACCCCCTCTACATCGCGCTCCTCAGCGTCCACGGCCTCATGCGCGGCCACAACCTCGAGCTCGGCCGCGA
>WFOW01000182.1 GCA_015487895.1 Gammaproteobacteria bacterium
CTCCTCATCCGCCACAACGGCGCCATCGCCAAGCGGCTCTTCCCGCGCAGCTACGTCGGAAGGCGCGAGGCCAGCAGGCGCGCCATCGCCGAGGCGGCACGGGACCTCAGGGGCCATGTCATCGTGTGCGGCTTCGGGCGCGTGGGCCAGAACGTCGCCCGCTTCCTCGAGCGCGAGGGCTTCGCCTACTTCGCCCTCGACCTCGACCCCGACCGCGTGCAGGAGGCGCGCGAGGCGGTCGAGCCCCGCCGCCGTCGTCGTCACCTACG
Source organism: Gammaproteobacteria bacterium (assembly GCA_015487895.1). Taxonomy (GTDB): domain Bacteria; phylum Pseudomonadota; class Gammaproteobacteria; order S144-34; family S144-34; genus S144-34. Next base: position 270 of record WFOW01000182.1, read on the forward strand.
ACGACCCGCCCGCGGCGCTGCGCGTGGTGCGGGCGGTGCGCAAGCTCCAGCCTGCGCTGCCGGTGCTGGTGCGCACGCGCGACGACGCCGACCTCGAGCGCCTCCAGGCGGCCGGCGCCACCGAGGTGGTGCCGGAGACGCTGGAGGCGAGCCTGATGCTGGTCTCGCACCTGCTGCTGCTGCTCGGCGTGCCGGTCTCGCGCGTGGTGCGGCGCGTGCGTGCCGTCCGCGAGGACCGCTACCGCCTGCTGCGCAGCTTCTTCCACGGCCAGGAGCCCGAGCCCATCGACACCGGCGCCTTCCGCGAGCGGCTGCACGCGGTGCCGCTGCCGGAGGGCGCGCACGCCGTGGGCCGGCGCCTGCGCGAGCTCGCCCTCGACAAGGCGGGGGTTGAGGTGGCGGCCATCCGCCGCGGCGAGCGCCGCGGCCCGCCGCCGCGCGGCGACACGCGCCTCGAGGCCGGCGACGTCGTCGTCCTCTACGGCGCCCCCGAGGAGCTCGAGCGCGCCGAGGCGCTCCTGCTCAAGGGCTGACGGTGCAGGACGGCGGGCGCGGCGGGGCGGAGACGGCCTGGCACGCGCTGCCGGCGGAGGCCGTGCTCGCCCGCCTCGGAAGCGGGCGAACGGGCCTCGACGAGGACGAGGCGCGGGCGCGGCTCGCGCGTCACGGCCCCAACCGCCTGCCCGAGCCGCCCCGGCCGGGGCCCCTGCGGCGCTTCCTGCGCCAGCTCCATGACGTCCTCATCTACGTCCTGCTCGCCTCCGCGGCCGTCACCGCGGCGCTGCAGGAATGGGCCGACAGCGCCGTCATCCTCGGCGTCGTGCTGGTCAACGCCCTGGTGGGCTTCGTCCAGGAGGGGCGCGCGGAGCGGGCGCTGGAGACCATCCGCGGGCTGCTGGCGCCCGAGGCGGTCGTGGTGCGCGAGGGCCGCCAGCGCACCGTGCCGGCGGCCGAGCTGGTGCCGGGCGACGTGATCCTGCTGCAGGCGGGCGACCGCGTGCCCGCCGACGCGCGCCTGCTCGAGGCGCGCGAGCTCGCCGTGGACGAGTCGGCCCTCACGGGCGAGTCGCTGCCGGTGGAGAAGCACACGGCGGCGGTGCCGGAGGGCACGCCCCTCGCCGACCGCCGCGACATGGTCCACTCGGGCACCCTGGTCGTGCGCGGGCGCGCCGTGGCCGTCGTCACCGCCACCGGCGAGCGCGCCGAGATCGGCCGCATCGGCGCCCTCGTGGCGCGCGCCGAGCGCGTGGAGACCCCGCTCGTGCGCCAGATGGCCGCCTTCGGGCGCGCGCTGACGGCCGCCATCCTGGCGCTCGCCGCCGGCACCTTCGCCTTCGGCGTGCTCGTGCACGGCGAGCCCGCCGCCGACATGTTCATGGCCGCCGTCGGCCTCGCCGTGGCCGCCATCCCCGAGGGCCTGCCCGCCATCCTCACGATCGCGCTCGCCGCCGGCGTGCAGCGCATGGCCCGGCGCCGCGCCGTCATCCGCCGCCTGCAGGCGGTGGACACCCTCGGCGCGGTGACCGTGATCTGCTCCGACAAGACCGGGACGCTGACGCGCAACGAGCTCACGGCCGAGGCGGTCGTCACGGGCGAGGCGCGCTACGCGGTGAGCGGCGTCGGCTACGACCCGCACGGCGAGATCCGGGCCGACGGGCTCGCCCTCGATCCCGGCACGCGCCCCGACCTCCTGGAGCTCGCCCGCGCGGCGCTCCTGTGCGCCGACGCCGAGGTCGCCCCCGGACCCGACGGGGAGCCGCGCGTCACGGGCGATCCCGTCGACGCCGCCCTCGTCGTCCTCGCCCGCAAGGCCGGGCTCGATCCCGGGGCCGAGCGCGCGCGCCTCCCGCGCACCGACCTCATCCCCTTCGACCCCGGCCAGCGGCTCATGGCGAGCCTGCACCACGACCACACCGGCCGCGGCTACGTCTTCGTCAAGGGCGCGCCCGAGCGGCTGCTCGAGCTGTGCGTGAGCGAGCGCGCCCACGGCGAGGACCGCCCCCTCGACCCGGGCTACTGGCACCTCGCCCTCGAGCGCCTGGCGGGGGAGGGCCTGCGGGTGATCGCCGTCGCCGCCCGCCCGGCGCCCGCCGAGCAGCGCATCCTGCGCTACGAGGACCTCGCCTCCGGGCTCAGCCTGCTCGGGCTCGTGGGCCTCGACGACCCGCCGCGGCCCGAGGCCCTCGAGGCCGTCGCGCGCTGCCGCGCGGCGGGCATCCGCGTCAAGATGGTCACGGGCGACCACGCCCGGACCGCGCGCGCCATCGCCGCGCGCTTCCGCATCGGCGGGGAGGCGCCCGAGACGCTGACGGGCACGGCCCTCGACGCGCTCGACGACGAGGCCCTCGCCGCGGCGGCCGAGCGCGCCGATGTCTTCGCGCGCACCACGCCCGAGCACAAGCTGCGCCTGGTGCGCGCCCTGCAGCGCCGCGGGGAGGTCGTCGCCATGACCGGCGACGGGGTCAACGACGCCCCCGCCCTGCGCCAGGCCGACGTCGGCGTCGCCATGGGGCGCAAGGGCACGGACGCCGCGCGCGAGGCGGCCGAGGTCGTCCTCGCCGACGACAACTTCGCCTCCATCGCCGCCGCCGTCGAGGAGGGCCGCACGGTCTACGACAACATCCGCAAGGCCATCGCCTTCGTGCTGCCCACGAACGCGGCCGAGGCCCTGGTCATCGTCGCCGCGGTGCTCGCCGGGCAGACGCTGCCCATCACGCCGGTGCAGATCCTGTGGGTGAACATGGTCACGGCCGTGACGCTGGCGCTCGCGATCGCCGCAGAGCCAGCCGAAGCCGACGTCATGCGCCGCCCGCCGCGCCCGCGCGACGAGCGCCTGCTGTCTCCCTTCGTGCTGTGGCGCACGGCCTTCGTCGGCCTGCTCATGGTCGGGGCCACCTACGCCGTCTTCCTCCACGAGCTGGCGCGCTCCGGCGAGCTGGCCGCAGCGCGCACCGCCGCGGTGGGCACGCTGGTGCTGCTCGAGGCGGCCTACCTGCTGGCCGTGCGGCGCCTGGAGGCGCCGCTGTGGGACCGGCGGGCGCCGCCCAACCCGTGGGTGGCGGCGGCGGTTGCCGCGGTGCTGGCCCTCCAGCTCGCCTTCACCTACCTCCCGGCCATGCAGGCGGTCTTCGGCACCGCCGCCGTCGACCCCGGCGCCTGGGCGCGCGCGGCCCTCGCCGCGCTCGCGATCCTGGCCCTCGTCGAGCTGGAGAAGCGCTGGCGGCGCCGCACGTCCGCCGTGAACGCCCGTCCGTCGGGGACGCCGTGATCCGCTTCGCATTTCCGCACCCCGTCGGGGCCGGGTGCGGAACGGATCACGGAATCGCCTCCGTGCCTGCTGCAGGCTGAGGCCACGCTGGCGTCCGCTCCAATGGGCGCGGCGCGCCCGCCGCACCGCGGCCCAGGGCCGAGAGGGACAGAGCCATGCACGAGCGCAAGGTCATTCCGCTGGACGGCGCCGAGCCGCGGCGCGCGGCCCGGCAGCCGCACGCCGCCACCGTGGTCGGCAGGCTGCGCGAGCAGGCGCGCGGGCAGCTTCGCGAGCTGGTGCGCGGCATGTTCGACAGCGTCGACGACGCCCTCTTCGACCTCGCCGAGAAGGCCGAGAGCAACGCCCAGCAGAGCGCCTACTTCGACGCCATGCGGGCGGTGCGCCTCGCCCGCGCCGAGATGGAGCGGCGCTTCCTCGACGCGGTCGCCACGGGCTTCGACCTGCTGCTGACGGGCGCGCCGCGCACGCCGGCCGCGGCGCAGGAAGGCTCGCTCAGCCTCGTCGACGAGGAGGAGGTCGAGGAGTCGGTGGCCATCGCCGGCATGGTCGACAAGGCCGAGGCGCGCTACCGCGGCGAGCTCCACGCCCTGCGCGAGCGCTTCCAGGCGCTCCTGGGGCGCCGCCGCGTGGATCCCGACGAGATGCCGCTCGCCCCGCGCCGCCTGTGCGAGGCCTTCCGCGAGGCGAGCGAGAGCATGGACGTGGAGCTGCGCGTGCGGCTCATCGTCCTCAAGCTCTTCGACCGCTTCGTGGTCTCCGAGCTCGGCACGCTCTACCAGGAGGCCAACCGGCTGCTCGTGGCCGCGGGCGTGCTGCCGGACCTGCGCGTGCGGGCACGCACCTACCCCGCCACGCGCGGCCGGGTGGCACCCACCTCGGCGAGGCCCGGCCCCTCGGTGGAGCTGCCGGCGGAGGTGGGCGAGGGCACGGCCTCGGACGCGGCGCTGTTCGAGACGCTGCTCGCCCTCATCGGACGGCGCAAGGAGGGCGCGGTGCCCGCCGGCGGCAGCTACTGGGGCACCACGGAGGTCGTCGGCGCCCTCGACGCGCTGCAGCGCTCGGCCGAGGCCGCCGTCGAGGGCGACGTCAAGGAGGCGCTGGTCGAGCAGATCCGCCGCATCCACCCCGCGAGCGGTGCGGCGGCGATCAACCGCGTCGATGACGACGTCATCGACATGATCGGGATGCTGTTCGACTTCATCCTCGACGACCGCAACCTGCCGGAGCCGATGAAGGCCCTCATCGGCCGGCTGCAGATCCCGATCCTCAAGGTCGCCATCCTCGACAAGGGCTTCTTCTCCCAGAAGGGCCATCCGGCGCGCCGGCTGCTCAACACGCTCGCCCAGGCGGCGCTCGGCTGGGACGAGCGCGCCGACCGCGGCCCCGGCAGCCTCTACGCCAAGATCGAGGAGACGGTCAACCGCGTCCTCACCGAGTTCGGCGAGGACGTGGGCCTGTTCGAGACGCTGCTCGAGGACTTCGAGGCCTACCTGGAGGCCGAGGAGCGCCACTTCGCCCTGGTCGAGGAGCGCATCCGCCAGGCCTCCGAGGGGCGCGAGCGGCTCGAGATCGCGCGCGCCCGCGCCGCCGAGGCCATCGCCGAGGCCATCGCCGGCCGCCCCCTGCCGCCGGTGGCGCGGCGCCTGCTCGAAGGGCCGTGGCACAACGTGCTGGTGATGATCGCCCTGCGCGAGGGCGAGGGCTCGGAGCGCTGGCTGCAGGCGGTGGAGGTCGCGCAGCGCCTCGTCTGGAGCGTGCAGCCGGGCAGCGCCGCCGACCGCGCCGCCTACGCGCGCGCCGTGGCCCCGCTGGTCGGCGAGCTCCGCGCGGGCTTCTCGCTCGTCTCGCTGCACGAGGACGAGGCGCAGGCCTACCTCGCCGAGCTCGAGGCCTGCCACATCGCCGTCCTGCGCGGCCGCCCCCTGCCGGGCACGGAAGAGGCCGCAGCGCGCGCGAGCGAAGAGAAAGGCGGCCAGGACGGGCAGGCCCCGCAGGAGCCGCGCCTCGCCGTGCCCGAGATCCCGCCGGAGGAGGAGACGGCGGAGACGGCGCCGCGCGCCGAGGCCCTGCCGGAGGAGCGCCTCGGCGAGGACGGCATCGTCGAGGAGATCGTGCTCGCCGCCGAGGGCGCGGCCGGCCTGCCGGATCCGGCCGCGCGCGACGAGCACGTCGAGCGCCTCGAGCGCGTCGAGGTCGGCACCTGGTTCGAGCTCCCGGACGAGGAGGGCGGGCGCGTGCGCGCCAAGCTCTCCTGGCGCAGCCCCGTCACCGACCGCATGGTCTTCGTCAACCGCAAGGGCGCCAAGGTGGCCGAGAGGACCCTCCACGGGCTGGCGGCGGAGCTGCGGCGCGGGGACGCGCGCATCCTCGAGGACGTGCCGCTCTTCGACCGCGCCATGAACGCCGCCGTGGAGGCGCTCAAGCGCCACCTCACGGCCTGATCGCAGCACGACGAGCCCCCGCAGAAAGGGGCCGTCCCTCTCCTCTCCCCCCGTGTCTTGGCCCGGCCCCGGCCGGGCCGTTTCCTTTTGGGCCCGCCTTGCCCCGCCCCCGCGCGCTCGGCTAGCTTAGGCGGCCATGCACGAGTTCCTGGCGTGGCTCACGGAGCGCACGGGCGAGATCGCCGGCGCCCTCTGGTCCAGCCCCCTCACGCTCGGCGTCCTGCTGCTCACGGGCCTCTATCTGACCGTGCGCCTGCGGCTCGTGCAGGTGCGCGGCTTCCGCCATGCGCTCGCCCTGCTCTCGGGCCGCTACAGCAGCCACCGCGACGTCGGCGAAGTCTCCCACTTCCAGGCGCTCAGCACGGCGCTCTCGGCGACCGTCGGCACCGGCAACATCGCGGGTGTGGCCACGGCCATCGCCTTCGGCGGGCCCGGGGCGCTGTTCTGGATGTGGGTGACGGCGGCCATCGGCATGGCGACCAAGTTCGCCGAGTGCTCGCTGGCGCTGCGCTTCCGCGAGGTCTCGCCCGGGGGCGAGATCGCCGGCGGGCCCATGTACACCCTGGCGCGCGGCGCGGGGCGGCCCTGGCTCGCACGGGCCTTCGCGCTCTTCGCCATGATCACGGCCTTCGGCATCGGCAACATGGTGCAGGCCAACTCCGTCGTCGACGGCCTGCGCTACGTCATGCCGGCGCTGGAGGGCCACGGCGGCGCCGTGGGGCTGGCGCTGGCCGCGCTCGTCGGGCTCGTCATCATCGGCGGCGTGCGCCGCATCGCCCGCGTGGCTAGCATGCTCGTGCCCTTCATGGCCGCGCTCTATCTCGCCGGGGCCGTCATCGTGGTCGCCAACCACCTGCCGGAGGTGCCGGCCGCCCTCGCCACCATCGTGCAGCACGCCCTCAATCCCTGGGCCGTGGGCGGCGCGGCCGTGGGCGAGGCCATCCGCTGGGGCGTGGCGCGGGGGCTGTTCTCGAACGAGGCGGGGCTCGGCTCCTCGCCCATGGCGCACGCGGCGGCACGCACCAGCGAGCCCGTGCGCGAGGGGCTCGTGGCCATGATGGAGCCCTTCATCGACACGCTGGTGATCTGCACCATGACGGGGCTGGCCATCGTCGTCACGGGCGCCTGGCAGACCCCGGACGAGAGCCTCAAGGGCGCGGCGCTCACGGCGCACGCCTTCAGCCTGGTGCTCGGTCCGGCGGGCGGCTGGATCGTCGGCCTGGGGCTGGTGCTCTTCGCCTACTCGACCACCATCGCCTGGTCCTACTACGGCGACCGCGCCGCGCGCTTCCTCCTCGGGCCGCGGGCGGTGATGCCCTACCGGGTGATCTACACACTGGTGGTGGTCGTCGGCGCGGCCGTGCCGCTCAAGCTCGTCTGGAACCTCGCCGACATCGCCAACCTGTTCATGGCCCTTCCCAACCTGATCTCGCTGTGGCTGCTCGCGGACCTCGTCGCGCGCATGGAGCGCGACTACTTCGCGCGGCCGCAACGGCCGGCGCCCTGACCATGGCCGCGCCCACGCCGCCGCCCACCGTCGCCGAGGACGTGCGCCGTGCCCTCGCCGAGGACGTGGGCCCGGGCGACCTCACCGCCGCGCTGGTGCCCGCCGGCCGGCGCGCGCGCGCCGTGCTGCTCGCGCGCGAGGCGGGCGTGCTCGCCGGCGCCCCCTGGCTCGAGGAGACCTTCCGCCAGGCCGCCCCGGGCACCCGCGTCGACTGGCTCGTGGCCGAGGGCGCGGCCTTCGCGGCCGGCGCCGTGCTCGCGCGCATCGAGGGGCCCGCGCGCGGCATGCTCACCGCCGAGCGCACGGCGCTCAACTTCGTGCAGCTCCTGAGCGGCACGGCGACGCTGGCGCGCCGCTACGTGGAGGCCGTCGCGGGCACGCGCGCGCGCATCCTCGACACGCGCAAGACCGTGCCGGGCCTGCGCGCGGCCCAGAAGTACGCCGTGCGCTGCGGCGGCGCCCACAACCACCGCATGGGGCTCCACGACGCGGTCCTCGTCAAGGAGAACCACATCGCCGCCGCCGGCTCCATCGCCGCGGCGGTCGAGGCCGCGCGGCGGCTGGCGCCGCAGGCGCCGCTCCAGGTGGAGGTCGAGGACCTCGCCGGCCTCGAGGAGGCGCTCGCCGCCGGCGCCCCCGCGATCCTGCTCGACAACTTCGACCTCGCCACCCTGCGCGAGGCCGTGCGCCGCGCCGCCGGCCGCGCCGAGCTCGAGGCCTCGGGCGGCATCACCCTCGAGAACGTGCGCGCCGTCGCCGAGACCGGCGTCGACCGCATCTCGGTCGGGGCGCTCACCAAGGACGTGCGCGCCCTCGACCTCTCGCTGCGCTTCGAGCCCCCCTGAGCCCCGGGCAGCGGACGCCAGGCCTAGGCATCAGATCCAGGACCGCCTCCCGGCAACGGGTCGCTTCCCCGGCAGACCTGATCTAGGATGCCCCGCATGAGGCTGACGCGCCGCGCCTGGCTCGCGCTCTCCGGAATCACCCTTGCGGGCGCCGGGGGCGCACTGGGCTGGTGGCGGAGGCGCACCGAGCGGGCCGCCGCACGGGCGGACCCGTCCTTTGTCGCGGCGCTGGTCGACACCCTGGTGCCGGACGACGGCGCCGCCCCCGGAGCGCTGCGCCTCGGGATCGACCGCCGGGTCCTCGAGCGTGCCGCCCGCCACCGCGGCTTCGCCCGCGCGCTCGCGCGCGTGCATGCGGCGGTGGTGCGCGCGGGCGGAGCCGGTTTCGCGCAGGCGAGCCTCGAACGGCGCACCGCGCTTCTCGCCCGTGCAGTGGAAGGCGAGGATGTCCCGCGCCGTGTGCGCAGGGCCTTCCTCCACGTGCGCGACTTCGTCATGCTGCGCTTCTACACCGACCGCCGAAGCTGGCCGTCGGTCGGATACGTGGGCCCCCCGCAGCCGCGGGGCTATCCCGGCTACACCGAGCCGCCCCGCGCGGCAGAGCGGACCCGTGGCTGCCCGCGGCGCGCCTGAAGCCGACGTGGTGGTGATCGGCTGCGGGGCCGGCGGCGCCGCCTGCGCCTGGCGCCTGGCCTCGCGCGGCCTGCGCGTGCTCGTGCTCGAGGCGGGCCCGTGGTACGACCCCGCCCGCGACTACCGTCTGCACCGGGACGACTGGGAGCGCTCGCGCTTCCCGCACAAGCTGGATCCCGACGAGGGCTACGTGATCGCCCCGCTCCAGCGGCTCGATCCCCGCCGCGCGCCCCTGCGGAGCTGGAACCGCGTCTGGGGACCCTACGAGGGCGAGCGCCGGCGCGGCTGGCGCTACCACCGCGTGCTCGGGGTCGGCGGCAGCACGCTCCACTTTTCGGGCGAGGCGCACCGGCTGCACCCGATGGCATTCCGGCTGCGCTCGCACACCGGTGTCGGCGCCGACTGGCCATTCACCTACGACGAGCTCGAGCCCTACTACGTGGAGGCCGAGCGGGTGGTCGGCGTCGCCGGCCCGGACCGCGATCCCACGCGCCCGCGCAGCGCGCCCTATCCCCTCCCGCCCCACCCCCTGAGCCACGCGGGCCGCACGCTGGCACGTGCGTTGGAGAAGGCCGGCTTCCCCTGGCTGCCGAACCCGGTGGCCATCCTCTCGCGTCCCTACGACGGGCGGCCCCCCTGCAACTACTGCGCGAACTGCAACCGCGGCTGTCCGCGCACCGACAAGGGCAGCGCCGACGTGACCTTCGCCCGCAGGGCCGTGGCCACGGGCCGCTGCCGGATCCTCACGGGCGCCACGGTCCTGCGCCTCCTCGCGGGAAGGCACGACCGCGTGGACGGCATCGAGTACCTTCACGAAGGCGCGACCAGGCTCGCACGCGCCCGGGCCTACGTGCTCGCCGCGGGCGCGGTGGAGACCCCGCGCCTGCTGCTGCTCTCCGTCGCTCCCGCCTGTCCCGACGGCCTCGCCAACGAGTCGGGCCTGGTGGGGCGCAACTTCATGGAGACGCTCGCCTGGACCAGCATCGGCCTCCACCCGCAGCCCCAGGGCGCGCACCGCGGCATCGCCTCGGAGCTGGTCTCGTGGGCGCGGAACGCGCCCGACGCGCTGGGCGAGGTGCCGGGCGGCTTCCGGCTGTCACCGGCGGTGGCGGAGGCGGACATGATGGGTCCTGCGGCCTATGCGCGGCGCGCCGTCCCCGGATGGGGACTCGCCCACCGCCGCGCCATGCGCGAGCGCTTCGCGCACGCCTTGGGTGTGGGCGCGATCGGGGAGTTCCTTCCGAACGAGGGAAGCCGGGTGGATCTCGACCCGGACCGCCGCGACCGTCACGGCCGGCCGCTCGCGCGCATCCGCAGCGTGCTGGATGCGGACGCCGTCCGCCGCCTCGAGCGCATGGCCGCCGCCACGCGCGCCGTGCTGGAGGCGGCAGGCGTGTGCGAGCTGGTCGAGGAGTACGGGAGCTACGACACCTTCAGCGCCACCCACGTCTTCGGGACCTGCCGCATGGGCCACGATCCGCGCACGAGCGTGGTGGACCCCTGGGGGCGCAGCCACCGCTGGCGGAACCTGTGGATCGCGGATGCGAGCGTCTTCCCGAGCTCGGGCGGCGGCGAGTCGCCCTCGCTCACGATCCAGGCGCTCGCGCTGCGCACGGCCGACCGCCTCGTCACGGCGCTCGGCCGGCGGGAATAGAGCGGAGCGGGCCCCGCCCGCCGGCCGGCGGGTAGGGTCCCGAAGGGGTCAGCGGCGCCGGCGCAGCAGGCCGACCGCCGCGGCGCCCGCCGCGATCAGCCCCAGCGTCGCCGGCTCCGGCACCGACGCCGTGGGACCGCCGGCCCACGCCGCGCCCGCCACGCCGATCAACATCAGGCCCTGCATCAGCTTCGAGATCATCTCCCATCCTCCTCCGTCGCCACCAAGGGCCGCGGGCCGCCGCCGGCCCGCCATGCCACTCCACGCCAGAAAGGATGCAGGATCCACGCCGCATTCCCCCGATGGCTTCCGGATCAAACGGTTATCTGCCCCACGCGGACTTCCCGCGCTGCGCGATCCGGTCGACGGACGCCCGGGTGTAAAATCGGATGACATGCGCACACCTTGGCACGAGCTTCCCGGAGCCCGGTTCTGGCTCCTGCTGGCACCGGCCCTGGGCATGGCCCGCACGTTCGCCATCGACGGCGGGGCACCCCTGCCGCGCGGGGTCGAGGAGCTCCTCTCGAGCGCGCGCGCCCCCGCCGGCGTGGTCTTCGAGATCGTGACCGAGGACGAGGACGGGCTCGAGTGGGCGCTGCCGGCCGTCGAGCGCGCCATCCGGCGGCTGCGCGAGCGCTTCCCGGACCTGCCCGTGGCGGTGGTGAGCCACGGCGAGGAGATGTTCGCCCTCACCCGCGACGACGTCGACGAGGAGACGCGCATGCGGCTGGCGCGCCTGACGCGCGCGCTCGGGGCGCCGGTGCACGTGTGCGGGACCTTCGCGGGCTGGCGCGGGCTCGCACCCGAGGACTTCACGGACGAGGTCGACGTGGCCGCCGCCGGCCCCGCGCAGGTCAACGACTACCGCGCGCTCGGCTGGACCGTGGTGAGGATCACCGACGACGACTGAGGGACGCCGCGAACGGATGGAGCCGGTGAGGGGATTTGAACCCCTGACCTACCGCTTACGAGGCGGTTGCTCTACCGCTGAGCTACACCGGCGGGCGGAAGCGCCCGGAGTATAGGGGAGGCCGGGGGCGCCGGCAACGCGCTCAGCCGCCCTCGGCCCTGCGCACGCGGATGACGACGTCCACGCCCTCGGTCACGGTGCCGGGCGGCGGAGGCGGCAGCGGGCCGAGCGCGAGCGCGCCGGGGTCGATGTCCTCGAGCGTGCCCGTGTCGACGTTGTAGAAGTGATGGTGGTCCTCGGTGTTGGGGTCGTAGAAGACCCGGCTCGGGTCCACGATGACCTCGCGCACGAGCCCCTTGCGGGCGAACAGGCCCAGCGTGTTGTACACCGTGGCCTTGGAGACCAGGTGCCGCTCGCGGTTGACCGCCGCCAGCACCTGATCGGCCGACAGGTGCTGCGGCCGCGCGAACAGGACCTGGGCGATCTCCACCCGCTGCTGCGTGGGCAGGATGCCGTGCGCCTGCAGGAGGTCGATCACCTGGCCACGGTCGAGGGGCAGCTCGTCGCGGCGGGGCATTTGCTGGCTCGCGTCAGGTTCCGTCCTCATAGCAATCTACTCAAGAATTTAGACGCTGTCCACCTCCGCGGGCCGCGGGGCGTCGAAGGCATAGGGGGCCGGGTCGAGCGTGGGCGCGCGCCCTAGAAGGAAGTCGGCCGCGAGCCGCGCCGAGGCCGGCGCCAGCACGACGCCGTTGCGGTACTGCCCCACGTTGAGGAACAGCCCCTCGGCGTCCGGGTGCGGCCCGATGTAGGGCACCCCGCCGGGCGCCGCCGGCCGCAGCCCCGCCCAGTGCGCATCGGGCGCCGCCCGGCCGAGGGCGGGGCAGAGCACCGCC
>WFOW01000183.1 GCA_015487895.1 Gammaproteobacteria bacterium
CCCCTCGGGCGTGAGCGCCTCGGCGGCCTCGCGCAGGCGCGCCTTGGCCTCCTCGGGCGTCAGCGGGCGAGCCTCATGCCGATCCATGCAAGCACCCCTGCGCCGGCCACGGCGGCCAGCCCCGCGAGGCCGGCCGCAGCCACCGGTCCCCACGCGGCCGCGGCGAGGCGGTAGAGGGCGAGGAGCCACAGCAGCAGGCCGCCCGCCAGCAGCACGGCAGCCGCCGCGAGCAGCGCGAGCGCTCCGCCGGTGCGCAGCGCCGCCGCCCGCAGCGCGCGGCCCTCGGCCTCGGCCAGGTCCGCGACCGCGAGCACGAGGTCGGCCAGGCGCTTCAGTGCCGGTCCCCCCCGCTGCGGGTGAGCAGGCCGATGATGAGGCCGAACCCGAAGGCGGCCAGCAGGCTGCTCAGCGGGTGCTCGCGGATCTGGCCCTCGACCGTCTCGGCCGCCTTCCGGCCCGCCTCCGTGGCGTCCTGCAGGCGGCGGGCCACGGCCTCGCGCGCCTCCTTCAGCTCCTCGGCGGCGCGCGCCTTCGTCTGGGCCGCGCGGGCGGCGGCCGTCTCGCGCACGGCGTCCGCCAGCCCGCCCACGTCCTTGCGCAGCTGCTGCAGGTCCGCCTTGAGCGAGTCGAGCTCCTTGCGCAGCGCGTCTTCTGCCATTGTCGTCTCCTCCCGCGCCGGCGGCGCGGCGTGCGTGCGGCCTGGATGCCGCACCGGCGGCATCCCTCACCCCGAAGTAGTGAGGGCGCGCGGGCCGTTTCACAAGCGCGAGGGCTCAGTGCCCGGCGTAGCAGGCGGCGATGGCCTCGGCGTGGCGCGCCTCGATGCGGCGGCGCTTCGGCTTCAGGGTGGGCGTGAGGAGGCCGTTGTCGACGGTCCAGGGCTCCAGGGTCAGCACGGCACGGCGCACCTGGGCGTAGCCCGGGAAGGCATGCAGGCAGCGGCCGATGCGCTCGACGACGGCCCGCTCCGCGCGCGGGTCGGCGAGGCTCGCGGGATCGTCCGGATCGAGGCCCAGGCCTGCGGCCAGACCGCGCCAGGCCTCGGAATCGAGCACGCACACGGCCACCAGGTAGGGCCGCTGCTCGCCCACGACCATGACCTGCTCGAACAGCGCGTCCTCGAGGATCGCCATCTCCATGTCGGCGGGCGGGACCTTCTCGCCGGTGGCGAGCACGATCACGTCCTTGAGCCGCCCCGTGATGAAGATGTGCCCGCGCTCGATGCGCGCCTGGTCGCCCGTGTGGAGCCAGCCGTCGCGGTCAATGACACGCCGGGTGGCCTCCGGGTCCTTCCAGTAGCCGAGCATGACGGAGGGGCTGCGCACCAGGAGCTCCTCGCGCGGGCCGATGCGGACCTCCACGCCCGGCAGCGGCTCGCCGACGCTCTCCGGGACGTTGTCCTCGGCGCGGTTGACGCTGATGACGGGGCTGTGCTCGGTGAGGCCGTAGCCCTGGAGGATGGGCACGCCGAGCCCGATGAAGAGGTGCCCCAGCTCGGGCGCGAGCGGCGCGCCGCCGCAGATCGCCGCGCGCAGGCGCCCGCCGAGGCGCTCCAGCACGCGCGCGGCGACGAGGAGGTGCAGCGCGGGCCAGGCGGCGAGGGCGGGGCTCCAGCCGCGGCGGTGCTGGGCGTGCTGGAAGTGCGCCCAGCCGACCTCGGCCGCCGCGTGGAAGAGATGCCGCGCGAGCGCGGGGCGCGCGCGGAGCTGCTCCTCGAGCCTGCGGCGCACACGCTCGAAGATGCGCGGCACGGTGACCAGCACCGTGGGCCGCACGGTGGCGAGGTCCTCGGCCAGCTCGCGGATGGAGCGCGCGTAGGCGACGCAGCTCCCCGCCATCACCGGCAGGTAGTAGCCCACGGTGCGCTCGAAGGTGTGCGACAGCGGCAGGAAGGAGAGGAAGAGGTCGTCGGGCAGCGCCGGCACGGCGCGCAGCGAGGCCGCGGCGTTCCACAGGATGTTGTGGTGGCTGAGCATGACGCCCTTGGGCCGCCCCGTGGTGCCCGAGGTGTAGACGATGGTGGCGAGCGCATGGGGGTCGACGGCCTCGGGCGCGAAGGGCCCCTCTGCGCCTTCCAGCCAGCGGCCGATCCAGCGCACGCGCGGGTCCTCGCGCCCGACGGGCTAGAGGGTGACGATGCGCTTGAGCCCGCGCAGGCGCACGCGCGCGGCGGCGAGGCGCGTCCACTGCGCCGCCTCCTCGACGAGGAGCAGCCGCGCCCCGGAGTGCTCGATGATCCAGGCGGCGCTGTCGCTGCGGTCCTCGGCGTAGAGCGGCACCACGACGAGGCCGAGCGCCTGCGCGGCCATGTCGAAGAGCATCCACTCCGGGCGGTTGCGGCACATGATGGCCACGCGCTCGCCCGGCTCGAGCCCCTCGCGGGCGAGCGCCGCCTGCCAGCGCCCGGCCTCGCGCGCCGCCTCCGCCCAGGTGAGCGTGCGCCAGGCGCCGGCGCCGCGGTCGAAGTGGCGGTAGGCGGGCGCTTCGGGGCTGCGGCGGGCCCGTTCGCGAAGGAGCCCCGCGAGCGTGCCCGCCGCCTCGGGGGCGATCACGTCGGGCGCGCCCGCGGCCGTTCCGGATCGTGCCCTCGGGGTCATGGCTGCGCCTCCTTCGAAGTCGCGGACTGCCCGCCCTCGTCGGCGAGGAGCGCCCAGCCGGGATCGGGCCGGAAGCGCTCGCCGTAGCGGCGCTCGAGGCCGGCGAGGGCGGCGGTGACCTCGCGCACGCCGCGCGCGCGGGCGTAGGCCAGCGGGCCGCCGCGGAAGGGCGCGAAGCCGGCCCCGTGGACGAGGCCGGCGTCGGCGAGGTCGGCATCGGACACTACGCCCTCGCGCAGGCAGGCGGCGAGCTCGTTGAGCAGCGGGAGCACGAGGCGGTCCGTGAGGTCGGCCGGCGCCGCCTCGCGCCGGCGCACGCGGGCCTTGCGCGGCCGGCCGCCGCGCCACTCGTAGAAGCCGTGCCCGCTCTTGCGGCCGAGGCGCCCGGCCTCGACCAGCGCGCGCAGGCGCTCCGGGACCGGACGCCCGAGCTCGCGCGCGAGGACCTCGGCGACGGCGAGGCAGATGTCGAGGCCGACGCGGTCGGCGAGCTCGACCGGGCCCACGGGCATGCCGAAGGCGACGGCGGCGGCGTCGATGCGCTCCGGCGCCAGGCCCTCGGCCTCGAGCGTCACGGCCTCCAGCAGGTAGGGCATGAGGGCGCGGTTGACCAGGAAGCCCGGCGCGCTGCGCACGGGCAGCGGCAGCCGGTCGATGGCGCGCACGAAGGCGCACGCGCGCGCCGCCGCGCCCGGATCGGTCCCGGGACCCGAGACCACCTCGACCAGACGCATGCGCGCGACCGGGTTGAAGAAGTGCAGCCCGACGAGGCGGGCGGGCGCGTGCAGGGCCTCGGCGATGCGCTCGAGCGGGATGCTCGAGGTGTTGGTGGCGAGCAGGGCGTCGGGGCGGGCCTCGCGCTCGAGCCGCGCGAAGAGCGCGCGCTTGGCCTCGAGGTCCTCGACGATGGCCTCGACGACGAGGTCGGCGCGCCGCACGCCGTGGCCGTGCGGGTCGGGGACGAGACGGTCGAGTGCGGCGGTGACGAGATGCGGGGCGCGCAGGCGGCGCGCGAGCAGGCGCTGCGCCCGCGCCACGGCGCCCGCCAGCGCCTCCGCGCGCGTGTCCGTGAGCGTGACGCGCAGCCCCTGCAGCGCGCACCAGGCGGCGATGTCGCCGCCCATGGTGCCCGCGCCCACGACGTGCACGTGCGCCACGGGCGGGGCCTCGGCCTTACCGAAGCCCTTGAGGCGCTCGCCGAGCAGGAAGGCCCGCACCAGGTTGCGTGCCGTGGGCGAGACCGCCAGCCGCGCCACCGAGCGCGCCTCGGCCTCGAGCATGGCCTCGCGGCGGCCGCCGTGCTCGCGCCAGAGCCGGATGAGGGCGAAGGGCGCCGGATAGTGCTCGCGCCGCACGGCGCGCGCGGTGCGCCAGGCGAGCCAGGCCGCCGCGGCGTGCCGCACGCCCGGGGCCTCGACGAGGCGGTGCGTCCAGCGCGCGCGGCGCCGCGGCGGCGGCCCCGCAAGCAGGCTGCGCGCCGCGCGCTCGAGGTGGCGGCGCGGCACCGCGTGGTCCACCAGCCCCAGCCGGCGGGCGCGGCGCGCGTCCACGGCGCGGCCGGCGAGCATCAGCGCGAGCGCCGCCAGCGGCCCCGCGCGCTCGATGGCGCGCACCGTGCCGCCGAAGCCCGGGTGGATGCCGAGGCGCACCTCGGGCAGGCCGATGCGGGTGCGCGGGCCGTCCTCGGCCACGCGCCAGGTGCACGCCAGCGCGAGCTCCAGCCCGCCCCCGAGGCAATAGCCGTGGATGAGCGCGACGGTGGGGCAGGGGAGCGCCTCCAGCCGGCCGAGCAGCCCCTGCCCCTGGCGCACCAGCGCCAGGGCCTCCCCGCGGTCGCGCACCGCGGCGAGCTCGCGCACGTCGGCGCCCGCGACGAAGCCGCCGGGCTTGCCGGAGCGCAGCACCAGCCCGCGCGGCGGCTCGGCCTCCAGCGCCTCCAGCACGGCGCCGAGCTCCTCCAGCACCTCGCGCGAGAGGACGTTGGCGCCGGCGCCGGCGACGTCGAGGGTGAGCCAGGCGATGCCGTCGCCGTCGCGCTCGAGCCGCCAGTGGCGCCAGCCGCTCATCCTTGCGCCTCCCGCTCGAGCAGCACCGCGCCGCCCTGGCCCCCGCCGACGCACAGGGTGGCGAGGCCGCGGCGCGCACCCTCGCGCGCGAGCACGTGCGCGAGGTGCAGCACGATGCGCGCCCCGCTCGCGCCCACGGGATGGCCGAGGCTGATGGCGCCCCCGTCCACGTTCAGGCGCTCGTGCGGGATGGGCTCGAAGGGCCGCCGCAGCCCGAGCGCCTCGCGGCAGTAGCGCGCGTCGGTCCACGCCGCGAGGCAGGCGAGGACCTGCGCCGCGAAGGCCTCGTTGATCTCCCAGAAGTCCACGTCCGCGCTCCGCAGGCGCCGGCGCGCGAGGAGCGGCGCCATCGCGTGCACCGGGCCGAGGCCCATCTGCGCGGGGTCGAGGGCGGCCCACTCGGTGTCGACGATGCGCGCCAGCGGCTCGAGGCCGTGGGCCTCGACCGCGGCCTCGCTCGCGAGCAGCACCCACGCCGCCCCGTCCGTGACCTGCGCGCTGTTGCCGGCCGTGACCTGCCCGAAGGGCCGGTCGAAGGCCGGGGGGAGGGCGGCGAGGCGCTCCATGGAGGTGTCGCGGCGCAGGCCGTCGTCGGCCGTGTAGGCCACGCCGTCGGCGCCGAAGGCCGGCTCGAGCTCCGGCAGCCGGCCTTCGTCCTGCGCCGCCGCCAGGCGCCGGTGGCTCTCCAGCGCGAAGGCGTCCATGGCCTCGCGCGCGATCCCGAAGCGCCAGGCGAGGTGCTCGGCGGTCTGGCCCATGCTGAGCCCCACGACGGGATCCGTCAGCCCGCGCAGCAGCCCCACCACCGGCCGCAGGTGGCGCGGGCGCAGGCGGGCGAGGGCGCGCAGCCGCGCCGGCAGGCCGCGCGCGCGGCACCAGTCGCCCAGCCAGGCGGCGAGGGCGAGGTCGAGCAGGAGCGGCGCGCGGCTCATGGTCTCCGTGCCGCCCGCGAGCACCAGGTCCGCGTGCCCTGCGGCGATGCGCCGGAAGGCGACGTCCACGGCCTGCATCCCCGAGCCGCAGTTGCGCTGCACGGTCCACGCCGGCACGCGCTCGCCGCAGCCGAGGCGCAGGGCCGCGACGCGCGCCACGTTGGCCTCGTCCGGCCCCGGCATCACGCAGCCGAGCACCACCTCATCGATCTCGGGCGGCTCGAAGGGCTGGCGCAGGAGCAGCGGGCGGCCCGCCTGCACCGCGAGGTCCGCCGCGGAGAACGGCCCGGGCCGGCCGCGGGCCTTGAGGAAGGGCGTGCGCGCCCCGTCTACGAGGAAGACGGGGCGGCCGCGCGCCCGGCGCGTGCGCCGTGTGGCCATGGCTCGTGCTCCTGCCGTCCCAGCCCGAGGTCGGGCGGGAAGTCGTCGACCTGGATCACCCGCATGCGGGCGGCCTCGGCCGCCTCCACGGCCTCGAGCAGCGCGGGCTCGAGCGCGTCGTGCGCGCGCGCCCACGCCAGCGCCGCCGCCGTGCCCTGCGCGCGCACCGCGCGCGGGACGCGCCGGCGCAGCGCCCGCTCGGCCTCCTCGGCGGCCACCGCGAGCCGCAGCGCCTCCTCGAGCTCCGCCAGCGGCTCGCCCGGCGCCGAAGGCCGGTGGATGGCATCCGTGAGGGCGTCGCGCGCCGGCCCGGGGCGCGAGACGAGCTCGGCGGCGGCGCGGGTGAGGCGGTCCGGCGGCGGGCGGTGGCGCCGCCCGAGCGGGAAGAGCAGCGGGCGCAGCAGCCGGGCGGCCGGCCGCCCGGCCCCGGGCCAGTTGCGCAGCGCCTCCTCGAGCGCGCCCTCGCCGAAGGCGAGCAGATCCCGGCAGGCCCAGTCGAGCAGCGGCTCGAGGGCGCGCGGCTCGCCGCCGGCCACGTGCCGGTGGACCGCGGCGCTGACCAGGAACAGCGCGCTCAGGACGTCGCCGAGGCGCGCCGAGAGCATCTCCCGGCGCTTGAGGCCGCCGCCGAGGGTGAGCACGGCGAGGTCGGCGGCCGCGGCCAGGCAGGCCGCGAGCCGCGTGGCCGCGCGCAGGTGGCGGGCGGCGGCGCCGCGGCAGGGCACGCGCACGAGGCGCGCGCCGCCGAGCCCGTACCAGAGCGCGCGCGCGAGCGCGCCCGCCAGGTGCCCCGCGAAGCCCGCCAGCGCGCGCCGGAAGCGCCGCGCCCCCTCGGCGTCCTGCGCCTGCGCGGTGCGGATCAGCGGCAGCAGCCAGGGGTGGCAGCGCACCGCCCCCTGGCCGAAGACGATCATGCTCCGCGTGAGGATGTTGGCGCCCTCGACCGTGATGCCGACGGGCACCGCCTGCCACACGAGCCCGAGCCGGTTGCGCGGCCCGAGGCAGATGGCGCTGCCCCCGCGCACGTCCATGGCATCGGCGACCACGCGCCGCATGGCCTCCGTGAGGTGATGCTTGAGGATGGCCGAGGCGACCGCCGGGCGCTCGCCCGCCTCCAGCCCCACGGTGAGAAAGCGGCGCGCGGCGTCCATCCAGTAGGTGCGGCCCGCCATGCGCCCGAGCGCCTCCTGCACGCCCTCGAAGCGCGCCAGCGGCGCCCCGAACTGGCGGCGCACCCGCGCGTAGGCCCCGACCTCGCGGCAGGCGAGCTCGGCGGCCGCCACCGACAGCGCCGGCAGCGAGATCCCGCGCCCCTCCGCCAGGCACTCCATCAGCATGCGCCAGCCGCGGCCGATCCCGGCGCGCCCGCCGATCACCGCATCGAGCGGCACAAAGACGTCCTCGCCCTGGATGGGGCCGTTCATGAAGGCCAGCCCCAGCGGCAGGTGGCGGCGGCCGATGCGCACGCCCGGCGCATCGGCCGGCACCAGCGCGAGCGTGATGGCCCCGTCGGGCGCCTCGCCGCCGAGCAGGCCTTCCGGATCGTGGAGGCGGAAGGCGAGGCCGATGAGCGTCGCCACCGGCGCCAGCGTGATGTAGCGCTTCGACCAGCTCAGGCGGATGCCCAGCACCTCCTCGCCCTGCCAGCGCCCGCGGCAGACCACCCCGCGGTCGGTCATCGCCGCCGCGTCCGAGCCCGCCACGGGCGAGGTCAGCGCGAAGCAGGGGATCTCCTCGCCGCGCGCGAGCCGCGGCAGGTAGCGCTCGCGCTGCGCCGGCGTGCCGTAGTGGAGCAGCAGCTTCGCCGGCCCGAGCGAGTTGGGCACCATCACCGTCACCGCCGCGGCGACGCTGCGGCTCGCGACCTTCGCCACCACCGCCGAGTGCCCCAGCGCCGAGAACCCCAGCCCCCCGTGCTCGGGCGGGACGATCATGCCGAAGAAGCGCTCGCGCCTGAGGAAGTCCCACACCTCCGGGGGCAGGTCGTGGCGGCGGTGGTGGATGTCCCAGTCGTCGAGCATGGCGCACAGGCGCTCGACCGGACCCTCGAGAAAGGCGCGCTCGTCCTCGCGCAGGCGCGGCGCGGCGAGCGCCAGCAGCCGCTCCCAGCGCGGGCGGCCCGTCATGAGCTCGCCCTCCCACCACACCGTCCCCGCCTCGAGCGCCTCGCGCTCGGTCTCCGACAGCGGCGGCAGCGCCCGCGCCAGCGCGCGCTGCAGCGGGAAGGTGAGGCGGTCGAGGAGGGCGCTCATGCCGTCCCTCCCCACTTGAGCCCCGGCGGCGGCGGGGGCGGCGGCTCGGCCTCCGGCTCCGGCGCCGGCGGCAGGCATTCGTCCAGGCTCTCGTTGCAGATCCGGCCGGACTCGTCCCAGGGCAGCCGGCGGTAGAGGCCCACCTCGTGCAGCCCCAGGTAGGGATACTTCACGATGTCGAAGTAGGGCGAGTAGTCGAAGTCGCGCGGCGTGAACAGCTTGCTGTTTCGCCGGTACAGGCGCAGGCGCCCGTCCGGAAGCCGCTCGATGAAGGGCAGGATCGGGAAGTCCACGCTCGCGAAGGCCTCGGCCAGCATGGACGAGCACACCGTGCGCGTCGGCCCCCCGGCGTTGTGCTCGAACAGCGAGCTGCGCCAGCGCCGCGGCAGCAGCGACCAGGGGAACAGGAAGCGCGCGAGATCGAGAAGCTGGCGCACGTCGTAGTCCGTGCCCAGCCGCGCAGCGGCGTAGGCGATCACCTTCTGGGCGTCCTCCGGCGCCAGCCCCCGCGGCCGGCAGATGCGCAGGTGGTCGTCGCGGTAGCGCGAGAGCGGGCTGACGATGGTGCCTTCGCCGAGGAGCGCCTCGATGACCAGCGGCTCGGCCGGGTCGCCCGGATAGAAGGCCGCCACGCGCTCGCGCACCTCCGGGTCGGCGATGTCGAACAGCCGGCCGACGTAGAGCGCCGAGTGCGTCCAGGGGGACTGGGTGATGAGCTTGATGACCTCGCTGACCCGCGAGCGCCCCTCCACCAGGATCACGTCGCCCGGCCGGACCTCGTAGCAGAGCCGCTCGAAGTCGTACAGCGGCGCCCCCGGGGCGGGCCGCTCCCGTTCCCTGGTGAGCCAGCCCGTCACCTTGCGGGTGACGTGGCGCTTGAGCCTCGCGAGCATGGGCCCGCTCCTTCCGGCCGCCGTCCCCGGGACGGAGGGCCTCCGTTCCCGTTAGCGGCCGCCTCTCCCACAAATTTAGACAGCGCAGGAAGGCGGCGTTCGAACGCCCGTCACACCACGACAGCCGCTCGGGCGGGACCCCGTGCGGACCGGCGATGTCCCGGCGAGCCGGGAAAGGAGCGAGCCCCGGGGGACGGCGGCGCCCTGCACACCGCGCGCCTGGCAAGACAAAAGTGCGAAGACAAGGTTAGTTATAGATGATTGTTAATGTGCGTTCTCGCGAACGAGGGGGGCAGCGCGCCGGGCGGCGCGGCCGGGAGCAGCGCCGTCCCGTGCCGCTCAGCCGCGCCTGGGCACGCACGGGCGCCTGCCTTTCCGCCTGCCTCCTGGCCCGGGCACGCTTGATTCTCCACCAGACCTCATACCCGTACTGATACAGGGTGTCGATCCCGGCGATGATCGCGGCGGCCCCGCTGAGAAAGAGCAGGAACACGATCAGCTGCTCGATGTATCCCATCATGGC
>WFOW01000184.1 GCA_015487895.1 Gammaproteobacteria bacterium
AATCCTGACCGCATCCCGTAAAATGGCGCGTCCCGGCGGCCGGCGGGCCGCATATATCCGGACAGAGGGGGAACGCGGTGAGCGAGCAGCAGGACAGGACCTTCATGGCGACCTTCGTGACGGTGCTCGGCATCCTCGTGGTGCTGGCCATCGCCCTGATCTTCCTCGCCCGCTACGTCCAGCACCTGGCGGAGCCGGGCGAGGTGCCGGCCAACGACCCGCTGCTGGCGAAGCGCAAGGCCGAGCTGCTCGCCCCCGTCGGCCGCGTGGAGGTCGCGAGCGCCCCGGGCACGGGCGCGGAGGGCGCACCGCCCCAGACGGCGGCCGCCCCTGTCCCCGCGACCGGCGGCGCCGACGGCAAGGCGGTCTACCAGTCCTCCTGCTTCGCCTGCCACGGCACGGGCGCGGCCGGCGCCCCGAAGGTCGGCGACCGGGCGGCCTGGGAGCCGCGCGCCGCGCAGGGCATCGACACCTTGGTGCAGCACGCCATCCAAGGGAAGGGCGCCATGCCGCCCAAGGGCGGCAACATGGCCCTCGGCGAGGCCGAGATCCGCGCCGCCATCGAGCACATGCTGCGCGAGACGGGCCTTGCCGCGGGCGGCACCGCGAAGGCGGCGCCGGCGCCGAAGCCCGCCCCCGCGGCGGCCGCCGGCGAAGGCCCCGATCTCGCCGCGGGCGAGCGCGTCTACCAGAGCGCCTGCTTCGCCTGCCACGGCACGGGCGCGGCCGGCGCGCCGAGGCTCGGCGACCGGGCGGCCTGGAAGGACCGCATCGCCCAGGGCATCGACACCCTGGTGCAGCACGCCATCCAAGGGAAGGGCGCCATGCCGCCCAAGGGCGGGCGCGCCGACCTCGACGAGCGCGCCGTCCGCGACGCCGTCGCCTACATGGTCTCGAAGTCCCGCTGAAGCCGCGCCTCAGGCGAGCAGGTCGCGCAGGCGGGCGGGCCCGCCGGGGTGCTACAGTTTGTCCCGGTACGGGGACGGGGTGGAGCGATGGCGGAACGGGAAGGCCTGATCGTCACGGATCCGGCCGTGATGCTCGGCAAGCCGGTGGTGCGCGGCACGCGCATCACGGTCGAGCTCATCCTGCGGAAGCTGGCGGAGGGGGCGAGCGAGCGTGACCTGCTGGAGGCCTATCCGCAGCTCACGCCCGAGGCCGTGCGCGCCGCGATCCGCTACGCGGCCGAGGTGCTCGCGCACGAGGAGGACGAGCCGGTCGACGCCGCGCACGGCGCCCGCTGAGCCGCGGTGCGCATCCTCGCCGACGAGAGCTGCGACCGGCGCATCGTGCGGCTGGCGCGCGAGGCGGGCCACGACGTCGCGGAGGTCGCCTCGCGCATGCCCGGCGCGCCCGACGCCGCCGTGTTGGAGCTGGCACAGACCGAGGTGCGGCTCCTCCTCACCGAGGACAAGGACTTCGGTCAGCTCGTGTTCGCGGCCGGCGGGCGTGTGCCCGGTGTCATCCTCTTGCGCTACCCGGCGGCCGCGTGGGAGGAGGCGGGGCGCGCTCTCCTCGCCGTGCTGCGCCGGCGCGGCGAAGGGCTCCAGGGCGCCTTCGTGACAGTGCGGCCCGGCCGCGTGCGCCTGGTCCGCCTTCCCCGCTGAGGCCGCGGACTCAGGCGAGCAGGTCGCGCAGGCGGGCGAGATGCGCGCGGCCGCGCTCGCGCGCGGCGCCGTCGTCGCCCGCGCCCTCGCGCGCGAGGAGGCGCTCCGGGATCTCCGCGAGGAAGCGGCTCGGCTCGCAGGGCACGGGCCGCCCGCGGCGGTGGCGGCGCTCGGCGTGGGTCAGCGTCAGCGTGCGGCGTGCGCGCGTGATGCCGACGTAGGCGAGGCGGCGCTCCTCCGTCACGTCGCCCGCCTCGACGGCGCTTCGGTGCGGCAGCAGCCCCTCCTCCAGCCCCACCAGGTAGACGTGGTCGAACTCGAGCCCCTTGGCCGCGTGCAGGGTGCTCAGCCGCACCGCGTCCGCGCCCTCGTCCTCGCGCCGGTCCAGGCGGTCGGCGAGCGCGAGACGCGCACCGACGTCGGCGAGCGTGAGCGCCGGCTCCTCGCGCGCCATGCGCTCCACCCAGCCGAGCAGGTGCTCGACGTTCTCGATGCGCCGCGCCACCGCGGCCTCCTCCGCCCCCTCGCGCAGGTGCTCGCGGTAGCCCGTGTGCTCGACGATCTCGCGCAGCGCCGCGGCCGGGTCGCCGCGAAGCCCGCGGTCGCCGAGGTCCACGATCCACTGCGCGAAGCCGCGCAGGCGCGCGAGCGCGCGGCGGTCGAGCGCATGGGCGAGGTTGGGATCGAGTGCGGCCTCCAGGAGCGAGCGCCCGTGCGCCGTGGCGTAGGCCGCGAGCCGCTCGAGCGTCGCCGGCCCGATGCCGCGCGCGGGCACGTTCACCACGCGCAGGAAGGCGGCGTCGTCGCCGGCGTTGCAGGCGAGCCGCACGTAGGCCATGAGGTCCTTCACCTCGGCGCGCTCGAAGAAGCTCGTGCCGCCCGAGAGCGCATAGGGCAGGCCCAGCTCGCGCAGCGCCTCCTCGAAGGGGCGGCTCTGGTGGTTGCCGCGGTACAGGATGGCGAAGGCGCCGAGCGGGATGCGGTCGCGCCGGTGGCGCAGCAGGATCTCGCCCGCCACCCAGGCGGCCTCGTGGCGGCCGTCGCGGCAGGCCACCACCCGCGGGCGCTCGCCGCCGGGGCGCACGCTGCGCAGGCGCTTGGGGAAGACGTGCGGGTTGGCGGCGATGAGCGCGTTGGCCGCCTCCAGGATGGGGCCGGTGGAGCGGTAGTTGCGCTCGAGCCGCACCACGCGCAGGCGCGGGTAGTCCTCGGCCAGCCGGCGCAGGTTGTCCGGGCGCGCCCCGCGCCAGGCGTAGATCGACTGGTCGTCGTCGCCCACCACCGTGAAGGCGCCCGCCTCGCCCGCCAGCACGCGCAGCAGGCGGTACTGCACCTCGTTCGTGTCCTGGTACTCGTCGACCAGCAGGTAGCGCAGGCGCGCGATGCCTGGCGCGCCTCGGCGTCCTCCTCCAGCAGGCGCAGGGGCCGCAGCACCAGGTCGTCGAAGTCCACGGCGCGGTAGGCCGCGAGCCGCCGCTGGTAGGCGGCGTAGAGGGCCGCCGCGCGCGCCTCGGCCTCGTCGCCCGCCCGCGCGGCCGCGGCCTCGGGGGCGAGGCCTGCGTTCTTCCACAGCGAGATGCGCTGGGCGGCGGCCTCCAGCTCCGCGGGCCGCGCCGCCGCCCCGCCCGCCTCGGCGGCCACCTCGCGCAGGAGCTGGCGCGCGTCGGCCGCGTCCAGCACGCTGAAGCCGCGCACGAGGCCGAGGCGGCGGTGCTCGGCGCGCAGGATGCGCAGCCCCAGGCTGTGGAAGGTGCACACCGTGAGGCGGCGCGCGGCCTCGGCGTCCAGCAGGCGCGCGACGCGCTCGCGCATCTCGCGCGCGGCCTTGTTGGTGAAGGTCACCGCGGCGACGTGCTCCGGCGCGAAGGCGCCGCTGCGGACCAGATGCGCGATCTTGGCCGTGATGACGCGGGTCTTGCCGGAGCCCGCCCCGGCCAGCACCAGGAGCGGGCCCTCGAGGTG
>WFOW01000185.1 GCA_015487895.1 Gammaproteobacteria bacterium
GCCCGCGGCGGGCTGGCCAGCCCCTGCACGCGCGAGAGCGCCTTCTTCTGCATACGCGTGGTGGACGCGAGCGCCGAGGCCCCCTGGGGGGAGGCCCGGGCGCTGGTGCTCGACCACCTGCTCCACGGGATCAACCACCGCCAGGCCCCCACCCTCCTGCTCTCGCCCTACATGCAGTCCATGCTGGATCTCGCCGTCTGGCACGCACGCGCACGGGGCCGCGCGCCGCGGGCGGTCTTCTTCGTGGGCGGCGGGGCCTACTCCCTGCCGCGCGCGCTCGGACGGCTGTGGCCGGAGGCGCGGCTGCATGTGGCCGAGCTCGATCCGGCGGTGACCGCCGTCGCCGCCGCCCACCTCTACGTGGACACGGCAGCGATGCACATCGAGCACGCCGATGCGCGGCCGGTGCTGCGGCGCAGCCGGCTGCGCTACGACCTCGTCGTCGGCGACGCCTTCCAGGACGTCGCCGTGCCGGCGCACCTGCTCACCCGCGAGTTCGCCGCCCTCGTGCGCGCCCGCCTCGCCCCGGACGGCCTCTACGTGCTCAACGTGGTGGACGCCTGGCCCGAGCTCGACCTGGTGGCGGCGGTCGCCCGGACGCTGGGCGAGGTCTTCGGCCACGTGGGGGTATGGACGGCCGGCGATCCCGGCGGACCGGCGCGGCTGACCTTCGTCGTGGCGGCGACCGACGCCGGTCCGCTGCCGGCGGCGCCGCCCCCGGCCCTTCCCTGGCACCGGCCGTGGAGGCCGGTGCCGGCCGGACGGCTCGCGCACGGGATGCTCCTCACCGACGACCTGGCCCCCGTCGAGCGGCTGATCGCCCCCCTGATGCTGGGCGCGCGCGGGCGCTGAGGCCGGAGGGCGGCGGGCGCTGGCAGCGCGGGCAGCAGAAGGCGCTGCGCTGGCCGAGGACGATGCGGCGGATGGCGGCGCCGCAGCGCGGGCAGGGCTCGCCCTCGCGCCCGTAGACCCGCAGCCGCAGGGCGTAGCGGCCCGGGTCCCCGGCGCCGTCCACGTAGTCGCGCAGCGTCGTCCCCCCCGCGCGCAGGCTCTCGCGCAGCACACGCCGCAGCGCCCGCAGCAGGCGCGTGCAGGCGGCCGGGTCCAGGGCGCCGCCGGGACAGGCGGGATGGATGCCGGCGAGGAAGAGCGCCTCGTTGGCGTAGATGTTGCCGATGCCGGCGAGGATGCGCCCGTCGAGCAGGAGGTTGCGCACGGGCGCGCGCCGGCCGGCGAGGCGCGCGCAGAGCCGCGCGCCCGTGAGGCGGCGGTCGAAGGGCTCGGGCCCGAGCCCCGCGAGGCGGGGATGGGCGAGCGGGTCGCCCGCCGCCCACAGCGCGAGCCCGAAGCGGCGCGGGTCGCGCAGCCGCACCG
Source organism: Gammaproteobacteria bacterium (assembly GCA_015487895.1). Lineage (GTDB taxonomy): Bacteria > Pseudomonadota > Gammaproteobacteria > S144-34 > S144-34 > S144-34. The sequence continues at coordinate 1,375 of WFOW01000185.1, forward strand.
CGCGCCCGTCGTCGAGGACGAGGTCGAGGTGCTCGTGCGGCCCCGCCGGGGCGCCGGCGGGCACCATCCGCAGGCTCCCGGACATGCCGAGGTGCAGGATCAGGGTGCCGCGGTCGGTGCGGAGCAGCAGGTGCTTGCCGCGGCGGTCGAGCCCCGTCACGCGCGCCCCGGCGAGCCTGCGCCCGAGGCCGCGCGGGACCGGCTCGCGCAGGTCGCGCCGGCGCACGCGCACGGCGGCGATGCGCCTGCCGGCCAGGTGCGGGGCCAGGGCGCGGCGGGTGGTCTCGACCTCAGGAAGCTCCGGCACGCCTCAGCCGCCGGAGCCCCGGTCGCCCTCGCTCCCGTCCGTCTCGTCGCCGTCCGCCTTCTCCTTCTCGGCGGCGTCCTCGCCGGCGGGCGCGGGCTCGCGCAGCTCGAGGAGCTCGGCGGCCGCGGCAGGCGCCACGCGCCAGACCAGGCCCAGGTCCTCGCGCACGAGCCCCTTGTCGGAGTCGCGCGCCACGAGCCGGTAGCGTAGCTCCCGTGTTGCGTTGGCCGCCTCGGCGCCCTTCGGACCGGCGCGCCGCAGGCGGATGCGGATCTCGGGCGCCTTGGCGAGCGCCGCGCGGGCCGCCTCGTCCAGACGCTCGACCCAGAGCGCGCGGCGCGTGCGCCAGGCCTCGACGAAGGCGGCGAGCGCGTCGGCCGAGGCCTCGCGGTGGGCCTCGTCCGGCTCCCAGCGGCCCTCGCCGCCGCGCCGCACGGTGAGGCCCGGCACGGCGATCTCCACCGGCTCCCAGCCCGGGGGGATCAGCCGGGTGCTCACCAGCTCGGCGGCGTCGGCGGCGAGGTCGGTGTAGAAGGTGTCGCGCACGAGGTGCACGGCGCGCTCGTCGCCGACGCGCACGTAGCGGCGCAGGTCGATGGGCTCGGTGGCGCCGACGGCGACCGTGGCCGCGTCGCCGAGGCGCACCACCGCCTTGGGCGGGTCGAGGCCGTACTTGGCGAGCTCGCCCTCGCCCACCTCGTAGCGCGCCTCGCTCTCGGCGTCGGCGATGCCGAGGATGGAGCGGGCGCGGAACTGCGCGGCGGGGACCTCGAAGGGGCGCGCGAGCCACCAGTGGCCCTCGCGGCGGACGAGCTCGAGGGTGTCGCGGCCCGGGCGCTCGATGACGATGCGCCCGACCCGGTCCTGGTCGATCGCGAGCAGCTTCGGCTTCGGCGGCGGCGCCTCCTCGCCCGGGCGCAGCCAGGCCACGGCGGCGAGCGCCGCCACGGCCGCCGCCAGCGCCAGGTTGAGCCATGCCCGCCGTCCCATCGGCCCGCCCTCAGCGGCGGCTGCGCCGCCACCAGATCAGCACGCCCGTGCCGATGAGCCCGAGCGGCAGCACCAGCAGGAAGCCGATCCCGATCAGGGCCGAGGCGGTGCGCGAGAGCGCGAGGCTGCGGTCCGGCGCGGCCTTCGCCGGCACCTGCACCAGCACGTCGTCGTGCAGCAGCCAGTTGACCATGGCGAGCCCCAGGTCCAGGTTGCCGCCGTTGCCGAGGTAGGCGTTCGCCAGGAAGTCGCCGTCGCCGACCACGAGGATGCGCTGCTCGCCGTGCCGCGGACTTGCCTCGGGGGTGGGGGCCTGCGGCTTTGCCGGGGGCCCGGCGTCGCCTTCTGCGAGCGTGCGCCGATGCGCCGCGTCTGGCGGCTCCGCCTTCGCGCGCGCCTCGCCGGTGTCCCCGGAGGCCTCGCCTTTCGCGTTGGCGGCCTGGTCGTCCTCCTGCGCGGGCGGGCGCGGGCGTGTGAGGGCGACGGCGAGCGTCAGCGGCCCGGCGCGCTCGCCACGTTCGGGGTCGAGGCGCACCTCGCCGCGGATGGGGCCGGTCTCGTTCCAGGCGCGCGGGAGCGTGCGCAGCACCTGCGCGGCGTGCCAGCCTTCCTTCGGAGCGGCCTCGAGCGCCGCCGCCCGCGGGAAGAGCGTGAGGAGCCGCAGCCCCGAGGTGACGGGATGGGCCGGGTACTCCGCCACGACCACGAAGGTGGGATCGTCGATGCCGAACGCCGGCGCGCTCGCGTCGACGACCGTGCCCGGGAGCACCTTCAGGCCGAGCGTCCCGAGCAGCGCCTCCAGCCCCGCCGTGCCCTCGCCGGGGTCGAGCAGCCACAGGAGGTTTCCGCCGCGCGCGACCCAGTCGCGCACGATGCGCGCCTCGCCCGGCAGCAGCGCGGTGGCGGGGCTGGCGATGACCAGCACGCCGGCGTCGTCCGGGAGCTCGGGCGTGCGCGCAAGGTTCACCGTCGTGAAGCGGATGCCGCGGCGCTCGAGCTCGCGGCCGAAGCGGCCGAGGTCGTGGTTGGCCGCGCCCTCGGGGCTGCGCTCGCCATGGCCCGTGAGGAAGACGAGCCTGCGCTCGCCCGCGCGCATGAGGCGCTCGAGCGCGCCCGTGAGCGCCTGCTCGCTGAGCGTGGAGACCTGCTCGGTGCGCCCGCGGTAGCGCACCACCAGCGTGCCGTCGAAGCGGATGCCGAGCTCGCGCACGCGCTCGGGCTCGCGGTCGGGGTTGACGAAGCGCAGCTCGAAGGCGTCGGGCCGCGCGCGGCGGTAGCGCGCCACCAGGTCCTCGATGCGCTTGCGCAGCATCTCGTCGGGGCGCGCGTAGGCGGTGATCTCGACCGGGGCCTGCAGGCGCTCGACCACGCGCTGGCTCACCTCCGAGAGCGTGTTGCGCCCGCCCGCGGTCCAGTCGAACTCGCGGCTGTACTCCTGCGCCAGCCAGCCGGCCAGCACCACGAGCGCCGTCCACAGGGCGACGAAGAGCGCGTGCTGGACGCGCAGGCGCAGGCGCGCGCGGCGGTCCACGCGCATCGCTCAGCCTCCCATGCGCTCGGCGTCGAGGCGGCGCACCGCCAGCCCCAGGAAGAAGAGGATGAACAGCAGGTAGTAGGCGAGGTCCGCGGTGGAGACGATGCCCTTGACCAGGTTCTCGTAGTGGCGCAGCAGCGACAGCCGCGCGAGCGCGTCGCCGAGGCCCTCGCGGCTCGCGCCGGCCCAGTCGATGATCCACACCAGCAGCAGCAGCCCGAAGGTGGAGACCGCCGCCACCACGGGCTGCGCCGTCAGGCTCGACATGAAGAGCCCGGCCGCCGCGAAGGCGCCGAGCACCAGCGTCAGCCCGAGCAGGCCGGCGGCGAGCTTGCCGAGGTCGAGGCTGCCGCCCGCGAGCAGCGAGAGCGGCATGAGGGCGATGAGGCCCACCAGCACGAGCATGAAGCCCATGACGCCCAGGTACTTGCCGGCGACGATCTCGGTCATGCTCACCGGCGCCGTGTAGAGCAGCGGCAGCGTGCGCGCGCGCCGCTCCTCGGCCAGCAGGCGCATGGTGACGAGGGGGCTCGCGAGGAGCAGCACCACTGCCGCGTCGCCGATGACGGGCGAGACGACGATGTCGGTCACGCCCGGGGCGTTCTCGAGGAGCGCGAGCTGCGCGGCGAACTGCATGTAGCTGTCGAGCTGGGCGAGGAAGAGATAGGCGAGGATGAGCTGCACCACGCCGAGCACCGTCCACGCGAGCGGCGAGAGGAAAAGGCTCCTGAGCTCGCGCGCGGCGATGGTCCACACCACACCCATCTCAGGCCGCCTCCCGCCGCGCGCCCGGCTCCTCGGCGGTGGTGAGCTCGACGAAGACCTGCTCCAGCGAGCGCCGCTCGGGCGTGAGCTCGAGCAGGCCCCAGCCGCCGCGCACGGCCGCCTCGGCCACCGCCTCGGCGGGGCTCGCGCCGGCGGCGTGCCGCAGGCGGAAGCGCCCCTCGCCCAGCGGCTCGACGGCCTCGACGCCCGGGATGCCGGCGAGCGCCTCGGGCGCCGGCGGGCGCGCGAGCCGCACGAGCAGCGCGCCGGCGGCGAGCTCGCGCTCGAGCGCGTCCATCGCCGCCGACCAGACGATGCGCCCGCGGTGGATGATCTCCACGCGCGAGCAGACCATCTGCACCTCGGGCAGGATGTGCGTGGAGAGGATGACGGCGTGGTCGCGGCCGAGCTCGCGCACCAGCTCGCGGATCTCGCGGATCTGGATGGGGTCGAGCCCCACCGTGGGCTCGTCGAGGATCACCACCGGGGGGACGTGGATGATGGCCTGGGCAATGCCCACCCGCTGCTGGTAGCCCTTCGAGAGGTTGCCGATCAGGCGCCGCTCCATGCCCTCGAGCCCGCAGCGCGCCATGGCGCGTCGCACCGCCTCGCCCACGCGCGCGCGCGCGATGCCGTTGAGGCGCGCGCAGTAGCGCAGGTACTCGCCGACGGTGAGCTCGCGGTAGAGCGGCGGCTGCTCCGGCAAATAGCCGATGGCGGCCTTGGCCGCGCGCGGCGCGTCGAGAAGGTCGTGGCCCGCCACGGTCACGCGCCCGGCGCTCGGCGCCAGGTTGCCCGTGAGCATGTGGAGGGTGGTGGTCTTGCCCGCGCCGTTGGGGCCGAGCAGCCCCAGGACGTCGCCGCGCGCGAGCTCCAGATCGAGGCCGGCAACGGCGCAGCGCTCGCCGTACCAGCGGTACAGGCCCTCCGCCCGCAGCAGGACTTCCCGTTCCATGACCGGTATCATTATCGGCAAGCCCGGGGGAGCCGCAAGCCGCCGAGCGGCTCCCCGTTTTGTTTTTTGCCGGCGGACCCGCCGGCGAGGATGCGCGAGGGGATGCGCGAGGAAGGATACCCGCTCTGCCGCCGCTTCGGCTTCGACGACCCGGCGCGCCGCGAGGCGCGCCTGCGCCTCGTCGATCTCGCCCCCGGCGACGCCGAGCATCTGGAGCGCCTGCGCCGCGAGGTGCTGGAGCCGCGCGCCGACGAGATCGTCGCGCGCTTCCACGACCACCTGAGCGAGGACCCCTCTTATGCCGGTGTCATGGCCCGCGGCGGCGATCCCCGGCGCCTGCAGGCCGCCCACCGCCACTATCTGTGCGGCTTCGGGCAGGGCTACGAGGGCCTCGACTACTTCGAGAGCCGCCTGCGCATGGGCGTGGTGCACGCCCACTACGGTGTGCCGGCGGGCGTCTACCTCGGCGCCTGCGCGGCGCTCGCCGGGCTGGTGCGCCGCGCGGCCGAGGAGGCGCTGCCGGCCGACGCACGCGCCCGGGCCCTGTGCGCCTTCACCAGGCTGCTGCTCCTCGACGCCTCGCTGGTGATGGAGGCCTACGTGCAGGCCGAGGTCGCCGAGCTCGCGGAGCTGGTCGCCGTCGAGCGCGAGCGCGCCCGCACCGACGGGCTCACGGGCGTGCGCAGCCGCGCCGCGGCGCTCGAGTCGCTGGAGGAGGCGCTGTCGCGCATGGCGCTGGAGCGCGTGCCCGCGAGCGTGGTCATGGTGGACCTCGACGGCTTCAAGGCGGTCAACGACACCTGGGGCCACCCGGCGGGGGATGCGGTGCTGCGCGAGGCGGCACAGCGCATCCGCGCCGCCGTGCGCGACTTCGACGTGGTGGGGCGCTACGGCGGCGAGGAGTTCCTGGTCGTGCTGGCCGGCACGCCGCTCGACGTCGCCCGCCGCATCGCCGAGCGCATCCGCGCGCGCATCGAGGAGAGCCCCTTCGCCGTGGGGGACGGGCGCATCGAGCTGACCACCTCGGCCGGGGTGGCGGAGGCCGCGCCCGGCGAGGGTCCGGCGGAGGTGATCGCGCGCGCCGACCGCGCCCTCTACGAGGCCAAGCGCGCCGGCCGGAACCGCGTGCGGGTGGACCTCGGCTGATCGGCGCGGAGGACGGCGGGCATGGCCGGGGGGCTGCTCCTCGGGGTCGACACGGGCGGCACCTTCACGGACTTCGTCCTCGCAGGCCCCGACGGGCGCCTGCGCGTGCACAAGGTGCTCTCGACCCCGGAGGCGCCCGAGCGCGCCATCCTGCAGGGCGTGCGCGAGCTCGGGCTCGATCCCCGCGGGCTCGTGCTGGTGCACGGCTCGACGGTGGCGACCAACGCCGTGCTCGAGGGCAAGGGCGCGCGCACGGCCTTCGTCGCGAGCCGCGGCTTCGCCGATCTGCTCACCATCGGCCGCCAGGCGCGCGAGCGCCTCTACGACCTCCAGCCGCCGGCCCCGCCGCCGCCGGTGCCGCCGGAGCTTTGCCTGGAGACGGGCGGGCGGCTGGATCCGGAGGGGCGTGTGGTCGAGCCGCTCACCGCCGAGGATCTCGCCGCGCTCCGCGCCGCGCTCGAGCGCCTGCGCCCCGAGGCCGTCGCCGTGTGCCTGCTCTTCGCCTTCCGCGACGGGCGCCTCGAGCGCGAGGTGGCGCGCGCGGTGCCGCCGGGCTGCTTCACCGCGCTGAGCTCAGAGGTGCTGCCGGAATACCGCGAGTACGAGCGCGCGGTGGCCACCTGGCTCACGGCCTATGTCGGTCCCAAGGTCGCAGGCTATCTCGAACGGCTGGCGGAGGGGCTGCCGGGGGCGGCGCTCAGCGTGATGCACAGCGCCGGGGGCACGCTCGCCGCCGCCGAGGCCGCGCGCCTCGGCGCCCATCTGCTGCTGTCGGGACCGGCCGGGGGGCTCGCCGGCGCGCGCTTCGTCGGAGCGCTGGCCGGGCGCGCGCGGCTGCTCACCTTCGACATGGGCGGCACCTCGACCGACGTGGGGCTGATCGCCGACGGCGAGATCCGCCTCACGAGCGAGGGTCGCATCGGGCGCTTCCCGGTGGCGCTGCCCATGGTCGACATGCACACCATCGGCGCCGGCGGCGGCTCCATCGCGCGCGTGGACGCGGGCGGCATGCTGCATGTGGGCCCGCAGTCGGCGGGCGCCGATCCCGGGCCCGCCTGCTAC
>WFOW01000186.1 GCA_015487895.1 Gammaproteobacteria bacterium
ATCGAGCACTGGACCACGCCCAACGGCGCGCGCGTCTACTTCGTCGAGACGCGCGAGCTGCCCATGGTGGACGTGCGCGTGGTCTTCGCCGCGGGCTCGGCGCGCGACGGCGGCAAGCCCGGGCTCGCCGCGCTCACCGCCGCGCTGCTGGACCAGGGCGCGGGCGGGCGCAGCGCCGACGAGATCGCCGAGGCGCTCGAGGGCGTCGGCGCCGTGCTCGGCACCGAGTCGCTGCGCGACATGGCCGTCGTCACCCTGCGCACGCTGTCGGAGCCGCGGCTCGCCGAGGTCGCCTACGGCGTGCTCGCCGACGTGGTCGCCCGGCCCGACTTCCGGCCCGCCGACTTCGCGCGCCAGCGCGCGCGCATGGAGGTCGCGCTGCGCGTGGCGCTCCAGCGCCCGGGCGAGCTCGCCGAGCGCGCCTTCTACCGCGCCGTCTACGGCGACCACCCCTACGGCTCGCCCCCGGACGGCACGCCCGAGTCGGTGCGCGCGCTCACGCGGGCCGACGTGGTCGCATTCCACCGCCGCTGGTACGTGGCGCGCAACGCCGTGATCGCCATCGTCGGCGACCTCGACCGCGCCGGCGCCGAGCGCCTCGCGCGCCGCATCGCCGCGGGCCTGCCGGCGGGCGAGCCCGCGCCGCCGCTGCCGGCCGTCCCGCCGCTCGAGCGCGCGCGCACGGTCCGCATCGAGCATCCCTCCACCCAGGCGCACGTGTGGGTGGGACAGCCCGGGATGCGCCGCGGCGATCCCGACCATTTCGCGCTCTACGTGGGCAACCACATCCTCGGGGGCTCGGGCCTGGTCTCGCGGCTGTTCAGGGCCGTGCGCGAGGAGCGGGGGCTGTCGTACAGCGTCTACAGCTACTTCTTCCCGATGGCCGCCGAGGGCCCCTTCGTCGCCGCCCTGCAGACCAAGGCGGAGCAGGCGGAGGAGGCCCTGCGCGTGATGCGCGCCGAGATCGGGCGCTTCGTGCGCGAGGGGCCCACCGAGGCCGAGCTCGCCGCCGCCAAGCGCAACCTCACGGGCGGCTTCCCGCTGCGCATCGACTCCAACCGGCGCATCGCCGAGCATGTGGCCATGATCGGCTTCTACCGCCTGCCGCTCGACTGGCTCGAGCGCTTCAACGCGCGCGTCGAGGCCGTCACCGCCGAGCGGGTGCGGGAGGCCTTCCGCCGCCGCCTCCACCCCGAGCGCATGGTCACCGTGATCGTCGGCCCGCCCGGCTGACCGGGGTTGCGGTTGACAGGGACGTCAACCATGGTTGACACTCTTCCCGAAGCGCAGTACGAGCTTCTGATGAGCGAGCGGTTCCGCCGCTGGCTCGAGCGCCTGCGCGACCGGCAGGCACGAGCGCGCGTCAATGCGCGGCTACGCAGGCTCGCGATGGGTCATCTCGGGGACGTGCGCGCCCTCGGCGGCGGGCTCCACGAGCTGCGGCTGGACGTGGGACCGGGGTACCGTCTCTACTTCGTCCGCTCGGGCGGGCGACTGATCGTGCTGCTGGTAGGCGGTGACAAGTCGACGCAGAAACGGGACATCGAGCAGGCGCGGCGGCTCGCCGCGGCATGGCGCAAGGCGCGTGCGCACTGAGCGCTTCACGCGGTGGGATCCTGCCGACTTCCTCGAGGACGAAGAGGCGGTGCGGCTGTACATCGAGGCCTGTGCCGCCGAGGATCCTGGCGACGGCAGCCTGATCCGGGCCGCCCTCGGGGACGTGGCCCGTGCGCGCGGCATGAGCGCCCTCGCGCGCAGCACGGGCCTCTCGCGCGAAGGGCTGTACAAGGCGCTCTCGCCCGGAGGCAACCCCACCTTCGCCACCGTGCTGCGGGTGGCGAAGGCCCTCGGGCTTCGGATCTCCTTCCGCCCCGAGGCGCCCCGAGGCGAACGGGCCCCCGCATCGCGCTGACCGCCCGGCGGGTGTCGCGCATGGGGCGCACGGGTCCTGCGACGCGCGTCACAGCTTCACCGGCAGGGGTATGACAGGCTCCGGCGCGCGCGGCACCGGCGCAGGGGGCGCCCGGGGAGCGGCCGCGCGCGAGAGGACCGGAACGAGGGGGGACCGGCATGGACGGCACGCACCAGGGCGCCGCGCCCGCGGCGGGGGAGGCCGCGCCGGCGCGCGTCGAGCCGCTTCGCTTCCACGGCGACGGCTGGAGCTACTTCCGGATCTGGATCGTCAACCTCGCGCTCACGGTGCTGACCCTGGGCCTGTGGTCGCCGTGGGCCAAGGTGCGCGCCAACCGCTACCTCTACGGCGCCACCGAGCTCGCCGGCTCGCGCTTCGCCTATCTCGCGAGCCCCTGGGTGATCCTGCGCGGTCGGCTGGTGGCGCTGGCGGTGCTGGGCCTCTGGGCCCTGTCGGGGCTCGCGCATCCGGCCCTGCCCTGGGTGCTCGCGCTCGCCTTCGTGCCGCTGCTCCCCTGGGTCGTCTGCCGGGCGCTCGCCTTCCGCGCCCGCAACAGCGCCTGGCGGGGGGTGCGCTTCGGCTTCGACGGCGGCTACGCCGGGGCCTTCCTGGCCTACCTGCTGTGGCCGTTCCTCGCCCAGATCACGCTGGGGATCCTCGTGCCGGTGATGCTGCGCGAGCAGGACCGCTTCACCGTCGGCCAGGCCCGCTTCGGCACCACCCGCATCCGCCACGAAGCCCGCCTCAAGCCCTACTACCGGCTCTGGGGCGCGGCCGTGGCCCTGGGGGCCGCCGGCTTCCTCGCGGCGCTCGCGGCGGGCTTCGTCGTGCGGCCCGAGCCCGGCGGCGGTGTGGGGCCCGTGGGCCAGGCCGTGGTCGCGCTCGGGGCCCTCGCATGGCTCGTCGCGGGGATCCTCGCCACCGCGCTGGTCGCGGTCGGGCGCATGAACCTGCGCTACGGGCACCTGCGCATCGGCCCGCACCGGCTGCGCAGCGGCTTCCGGATGGGCAGCTTCCTCCGGCTCCAGCTCGTCAACGTCCTCGGGCTGGTGCTCACCCTCGGGCTCTTCTACCCGTGGGCGCTGGTGCGCACGGTGCGCTACCTCGCCGACCACCTCGCCCTCGAGGCGCACGGCGACCTCGAGGGCTTCGTCGCCGGCCAGCGCGACGAGGCCGTGGGCGCCGTCGGCGACGAGGTCGGCGAGGCGCTGGGGCTCGAGATCGGCTTCTGAGGCCGCGCCGTGCGGGTCGCCGGGGGGCGCTTCCTCGACGGCCGCAGCACCCGCGCCGTGCCCGCCAGCCTCGAGCGCGAGGGCGGGCTGTGGTCCGTGCGCGATCCCGGAGGCAGGCTCCTGGCGGGGCCGGTCCGGGCCGGGGCGCTCGAGCCCGTGCCGGGCGTCGGCGGCAACCCGTGGCTGGTGCGCTTCCCCGGCGGCGCGCTGTTCGAGACCGGCCCGCTGGACGCGCGGGCGCGCGCCGCCCTCGAGGCGCTGCTGCCGCGCCGCACGGGGCTGCTGCACCGCCTCGAGTCGCGGCTTCTCTGGGCGCTCGCCGCCGTCGCCGTCACCGCGGCCGCGGCGCTGGCCGCCGTGCGCTGGGGCGTGCCGGAGGCGGCGCGCCTCGCCGCCGAGCGCCTCCCGCCGGACGTCCTCGCCGAGAGCGGCCGGCGCGGCCTCGCCTGGCTCGACGAGCGCCTCTTCGCCCCGAGCCGCCTCGACCCGCAGCGCCGCGCCCGCCTCGCCGCGCGCATCGAGGCGCTCGCCGCGCGCCACGGCGTGCGTCCCGCCCCGCACGTGCGCTTCCGGCGCATGGGCGAGGTCGCCAACGCCTACGCCCTGCCCTCGGGCGACGTCGTCCTCACCGACCGCCTCGTCGAGCTCGCCGCGGACGACGAGGAGGTCCTCGCCGTCGCCGCCCACGAGCTCGGCCACCTCGCCCACCGCCACGCCGTGCGCCAGGCGCTGCAGCGCGCGACGCTCACCACCGCCGTCTTCCTGCTCGCCGGCGACCTCTCGGGCGTGACGGGGCTGCTCGCCTCGCTCCCCGTGGCGCTGGTCCATCTCGGCTACTCGCGCGACCTGGAGCGCGAGGCCGACGCCTATGCCGTGCACCTGCTGCGCGCCGAGGGCATCCCGCCCGCCGCGCTCGCGCGCATGCTGCGCCGCCTCGACGCCGCCGCCTGCGCCGCAGGCACGGAGACAAAGGAGGAGGGGCCGCGCGAAAGGCGCGCGGGCGCGCCGCCGCGCGGGGAGGCGGACCGCGAGGCCGCCTGCACCGGCCCGCCCGCCTGGCTCTCCACCCACCCGCTCACCGAAGACCGCATCCGCCGCAT
>WFOW01000187.1 GCA_015487895.1 Gammaproteobacteria bacterium
ACTGCGCCCTCGTCGCCCTCGGCGGCGGCGTCGTCGGCGACATCACGGGCTTCGCCGCCGCCATCTACCAGCGCGGCGTGGACTTCGTGCAGGTGCCGACCACGCTGCTCGCCCAGGTGGACTCCTCCGTGGGCGGCAAGACCGGCGTCAACCATCCCGCCGGCAAGAACATGATCGGCGCCTTCCACCAGCCGCGCGCGGTGATCGCCGACGTCGCCACCCTCGACACCCTGCCCGACCGCGAGCTGCGCGCGGGCCTCGCCGAGGTCGTCAAGTACGGCCTCATCCGCGACCGCGCCTTCTTCGAATGGCTCGAGGGCCGCATGGAGGCCCTGCTCGCCCGCGAGCCGGACGCCCTCGCGGAGGCGGTCGAGCGCTCCTGCCGCAACAAGGCCGAGGTGGTGGCTGCCGACGAGCGCGAGGCCGGCCAGCGCGCCCTCCTGAACCTGGGGCACACCTTCGGCCACGCCATCGAGACCGGCCTCGGCTACGGGGCCTGGCTCCACGGCGAGGCCGTCGCCGCCGGCATGTGCATGGCCGCGCGGCTGTCGGAGCGCATGGGCTGGCTCGCGCCCGAGGCGCGCGCGCGCATCGAGGCCCTGCTCGCGCGCGCGGGGCTGCCCACAGCCCCACCCCCGGAGCTTTCGCCCGCGCGCCTGCGCGAGCTCATGGCGGTGGACAAGAAGGTGCAGCGCGGCCGCCTGCGGCTCGTGCTGCTGCGCGCGATCGGCGAGGCCGTGGTGACCGCCGGCTTCGACGAGGCCGCCCTCTCCGCGGTGCTGGAGGCCGCGCGCGAGCCCGCCTGAGGCGAGCGTGGAGCCCGACCGCTTCCTCGCCCCCTACGCCGCCCACCCCGCGCGCAGCCGCGGGCGGCGCCACCCGGAGCCGCCCCCGGCGCTGCGCAGCGAGTACCAGCGCGACCGCGACCGCATCGTCCACTCGGCGGCCTTCCGCCGCCTGATGTACAAGACCCAGGTCTTCGTCAACCACGAGGGCGACATGTTCCGCACGCGCCTGACCCACTCCATGGAGGTGGCGCAGGTCGCGCGCACCGCCGCCCGCGCCCTGGGGCTGAACGAGGACCTGACCGAGGCCATCGCCCTCGCCCACGACCTCGGCCACACCCCCTTCGGGCACGCCGGCCAGGAGGCGCTGGACGAGTGCATGCGCCCCTGGGGCGGCTTCGAGCACAACCTGCAGTCGCTGCGCGTGGTCGAGGTCCTCGAGACCCGCTACGCCGCCTTCCCGGGGCTCAACCTCACCTTCGAGACGCGCGAGGGCATCCTCAAGCACTGCTCGCCCATGAAGGCCGAGGACCTGGGCGAGCTCGGCCGCCGCTTCCGCGAGGGCACGCAGCCCTCGCTCGAGGCCCAGCTCGTCAACCTCGCCGACGAGATCGCCTACAACAGCCACGACGTCGACGACGGCCTGCGCGCGGGGCTCCTCGACCCCGAGGGCCTGTGCCGCACGGCGCTCTTCCGCGAGGCCTGGGAGGCGGCCGGACGGGCCGAGCCGCGCCCCGAGGGCCGCCGCCGCGTGCACGAGACCGTGCGGCGCCTGATCGACGCCCAGGTGCGCGACCTGGTCGAGGCCACGCGCGCGCGCATCGAGGCCGCCGCGCCCGCCGACATCGAGGCCGTGCGCGCCATGCCGGAGCCGCTGGTCGGCTTCGGCGGGGAGATGCGCGCGCGCCACGTCGAGCTCAAGCGCTACCTGCGCGACCACCTCTACCGCCACTACCGCGTGCGGCGCATGACGGCGAAGGCGCGCCGCACCGTGCGCGCGCTCTTCGAGGCCTTCCTCGACGATCCGGGCCTGCTGCCGCCCGAGGCGCAGGAGGCGGCGCGGCGCCTCGAGGCCGAGCGCGGCGAGGCGGGCCGCGCGCGCGCCGTGGCCGACTACGTCGCCGGCATGACCGACCGCTATGCCATCGCCGAGCACGCCCGCCTCTTCGATCCGGCGTGCTGATGCGCGCTGCCGCGCGTGCCGCGCGAGGCGGGCGCCGGGAGGCGAGGAGCCGATCTCCCTCCACCTCGCCTCCCGCTTCCCGTCTCCTGTATCTTTCGGGCATGCGGATCTATATGCAGACCCCGCCCGTGGCCGAGGCGCCGCCGCGCTTCTATCACCTGATCCTCGAGCCGGACCTGCTCGGCGGCTGGAGCCTCGTGCGCGAGTGGGGCCGGCAGGGCCGGCCGGGGCGGGTGCGGCGCGAGCACTTCGAGGCGCGCGAGGCGGCGGAGGCCGCGCTGGAGCGCGCGCGCGACGCGCAGCTTCGCCGCGGCTACCGCGTGGTCTACGTCGAGGGGGAGGGGGGAAGCCCGTGAGCGGGAACGAGACGGGGCAGGAGGCGTGGTTCGAGACCGAGGCGCTGCGCCAGCGCCTGCAGCTCACCGCGCACGTGATCGACAACGCCGAGGCCGTGGTGGTGGTGAGCGCCCCGCCGGGCGGCGGGCGCAGCGCCTTCCTGGCGCGCCTCGCGGCCGAGGCGCCCGAGACCTGGCGCGTCTGCCGCATCGAAGGCCACGAGACGGCCGATGCCGCGGGCGTGCTGGCGGGCCTCGCCGAATGCCTTGGCGTCGCGCCGGAACCCGCGGTGCTGCACGAGCGCGTCGCGGGGCTCGCCGGCGTCGGCGAGCGCGTGGTGGTGCTCGTCGACGACGCCGACGAGCTCGACGAGGCGGCGCTCGGCGAGCTCGCCGCGCTCGGGGAGGCCGGCGCGCGGCTGGTGCTCGCGGGCCCGCCCGAGCTCGCGGAGCGCCTCGAGGCGGGCCCCATGGCGGAGCTCCCGCGCCAGCACATGCCGCTGCCCGCCTTCACCGAGGTCGAGGCCGTGCGTTTCCTGCGCGAGCGCCTGGTGCGCGCGCGGCGCGAGCCGCCGGGCGACGACGCCGAGCTGCGCCGCGCCTGGGCCGCGTGCAAGGGCCTGCCGGGCCGCCTGGTCGCCTATCTCGAGGCCTCGGCCACGCTGGCGCGTCCCGGCGGGGAGGGAGCGG
>WFOW01000188.1 GCA_015487895.1 Gammaproteobacteria bacterium
CCCGTGGCCACGTCCAGGGGCGTGGCCTCGACGCCCGCCGGCGGGGTCTGGGAGTAGTGGGTCACGCCCTGCTCGTCGACCCACTTGTAGACGCGCTCGGCGGCCGCGGCACCGGCGCCCAGGGCGAGGGCAAGGAGCGCCGAGGCTGCGGCCGGGGCCAGGGCTCGGTGCATCGTGCTGCCTCCTCCCGGCGGGCGGACGGCCCTTCGGATGACCCTCCCCGCGCTGGCGTTTTCCTGCCGCCCGCCGGGCAGGCCATGCTCCCGGCAGACCTCTTTCCCCGCACTTTAGGCGCGGCGGGCGCGTCTGGCAAGGAACGGCCCGCGCCCCCGCCCCTCGCCGGCGGCCGCGAGCGGGCACGCGGGCGCCGTGCGCCTTGACCTCTCGATTGGATATCAGTAGGTTCTAGCGATTCCACACCGTCCGGCGCGCCAAGCGCCTGCCCGGCGGGCGTCTCCGAATGGGAACTCTGATCGATCCGCGCGCGGATTGATCAGGGTTCCCGCGTTTTTCGGGCTTCCTTACGGGCTGCGCGCGCCGGGACGCGGAGCGAGGGCATGAGCGTCGAGCTGACAGGGGCCGAGATCTTCGTCCGCTGCCTCCAGGAGGAGGGCGTGGAGCATGTCTTCGGCTATCCCGGCGGCGCCGTGCTCCACATCTACGACGCCCTCTACCAGCAGGACCGGATCAAGCACATCCTCGTGCGCCACGAGCAGGCGGCGGTCCACGCCGCCGAGGGCTACGCCAAGTCCAGCGGCCGGCCCGGCGTGGTGCTGGTCACCTCCGGCCCCGGGGCGACGAACGCCGTCACGGGCATCGCCGACGCCTACATGGACTCCGTTCCGGTGGTGGTCTTCACCGGCCAGGTGCCGGTGCACCTCATCGGCAACGACGCCTTCCAGGAGGTGGACACCATCGGCATCACGCGCCCCTGCGTGAAGCACAACTTCCTGGTCAAGGACGTGCGCGAGCTGGCCCTCACCATCAAGAAGGCCTTCTACATCGCCACCAGCGGCCGCCCGGGCCCCGTGGTGGTGGACATCCCCAAGGACGTCACGGCCAAGAAGGCGCCTTTCCACTATCCGGAGCGCGTGAGCCTGCGCTCCTACAGCCCGACGGTGCGCGGTCACCCGGGCCAGATCCGGCGCGCCATGGAGCTCATCCTCTCGGCCAAGCGCCCCATGATCTACACCGGCGGCGGGGTGATCCTCGACGACGCCGCAGCCGAGCTCACCGAGTTCGCCCGCCTGCTCGGCTACCCCGTGACCAACACGCTCATGGGCCTCGGCGGCTTCCCGGGCACCGACCCGCAGTTCGTCGGCATGCTCGGGATGCACGGCACCTACGAGGCCAACATGGCGATGCACAACTGCGACGTGCTGATCGCCATCGGCGCCCGCTTCGACGACCGCGTCACGGGCAACGTCGAGAAGTTCTGCCCGCACGCGCGCATCATCCACGTCGACATCGACCCCTCCTCGATCTCGAAGAACGTCAAGGTCGACATCCCCATCGTCGGCTCGGTGCGCAACGTGCTGCGCGAGATGATCAAGCTCCTGCGCGAGAGCGGGCGCGAGCCGGACCGCGACGCCCTCGCCGCCTGGTGGGAGCAGATCGAGGAGTGGCGGTCCATGGACTGCCTCAAGTACGACCGCGGCGCCGACGTCATCAAGCCGCAGTACGTGATCGAGAAGCTCTACGAGGTCACGCGCGAGCTCGACGTCTACGTCACCTCCGACGTCGGCCAGCACCAGATGTGGACGGCGCAGTTCTACAAGTTCGACCGCCCGCGGCGCTGGATCAACTCGGGCGGCCTCGGCACGATGGGCTTCGGCCTGCCCGCGGCCATGGGCGTGCAGGTGGCGCACCCGGACGCGACCGTGGTGTGCGTCACGGGCGAGGCGAGCGTGCAGATGTGCATACAGGAGCTCGCGACCTGCCGCCAGCACGGCCTGCCGATCAAGATCGTGCTCCTCAACAACCGCTACATGGGCATGGTGCGCCAGTGGCAGGAGTTCTTCTACCAGGGCCGCTACGCCATGTCCTACATGGAGGCCCTGGTAGAAGA
>WFOW01000189.1 GCA_015487895.1 Gammaproteobacteria bacterium
GATCTACACGCGTAAGATCGTCGCAGCGTCAGATGTGTATAAGAGACAGGGGCGCGGCGCCCGCGCCCGAGCCGGGGGCGCCGCCGCTGCCCTACGCCTTCGCGCGCCGCCACGGCGTGCTGGCCGAGCCCGGCGGCGACGGCCCCGTGCGGCTGCTGCACCGCCCGGACGCTACGGCCGCGGCGCTCGCCGAGGCCCGCCGCGCCCTCGGACGCCCCGTGCGTCTCGAGGCCGTGGACGAGGCGCGCTTCGAGGCGCTGCTCGCGCGCCGCTACGCGCGCGGCTCGGGCGCCGCCCGCGAGATCGCCGCCGACCTGCGCATCGAGGACGAGGGCGCCGACCTGCACGACCTCGCCGCCCAGGTCGCGGCCACCACGGACCTGCTCGCCGCCGAGGACGACGCCCCGGTCATCCGCCTGCTCAACGCCCTGCTGGGCGAGGCCATCCGCGAGGGCGCCTCCGACGTCCACCTCGAGCCCTACGAGCGGCGCCTCGCCGTGCGCCTGCGCACCGACGGCGTGCTGCGCGAGGTGCTCTCGCTGCCGCGCGCGCTCGGGCCGCGGCTCGCCTCGCGCGTGAAGGTGATGGCGCGCCTCGACATCGCCGAGCGGCGCCTGCCGCAGGACGGGCGCATCGCCCTCAGCCTCGGCGGCCGCCCCGTGGACGTGCGCGTGGCCACCATCCCCACCGCCCACGGCGAGCGCGTCGTGCTGCGGCTGCTCGACAAGCAGGCCGGGCGCCTCGACCTCGCCCAGCTCGGCATGTCGCCGCAGACGCTCGCCGAGGTCGACCGCCTCATACACCGCCCGCACGGCATCCTGCTCGTCACCGGCCCCACGGGCTCCGGCAAGACGACCACGCTCTACGCGGCCCTCGACCGCCTCAACGACCGCCGCCGCAACATCATGACCGTCGAGGACCCGGTCGAGTACCACATCGAGGGCATCAGCCAGACGCAGGTCAACCCGCGGGCCGGCCTCGGCTTCGCCGAGGGGCTGCGCGCCATCCTGCGCCAGGACCCGGACGTGGTCATGGTGGGCGAGATCCGCGACCTGGAGACGGCCCGCATCGCCGTGCAGGCGAGCCTCACCGGCCACCTGGTGCTCTCGACGCTGCACACCAACAGCGCCGTGGGCGCCGTCACGCGCCTGCGCGACATGGGCGTCGAGCCCTACCTGCTCGCCTCGAGCCTCATCGGCGTGCTCGCCCAGCGCCTGGTGCGGCTGCTCTGCCCCGCCTGCCGCGAGCCGTATGCGCCCGGGCCGGAGGAGCGCGCCACGCTCGGGCTGGAGGCGTCCGCCGCGCCCACGCTTTACCGCGCGCGCGGCTGCCCCGCCTGCCACGGCCTCGGCTACCGCGGCCGGACAGGCATCTACGAGCTGCTCGTGGTGGACGAGACCGCGCGCCGCCTCGTGCACGACGGCGCGAGCGAGCAGGCCCTCGAGCGCCACGCGCGCACGCGCACGCCGAGCCTGCGCGAGGACGGGCTGCGGCGCGTGCTCGCCGGCGAGACCTCCGCCGAGGAGCTCCTGCGCGTCACGCGCGAGGAGGCCTGAGCCGCCCCGTGCCCGCCTTCGAGTACACCGCCCTCGACGCCCGCGGCGCGCGCCGGCGCGGCGTGCTCGCCGGCGACTCCGCGCGCCAGGTGCGCGAGCGCCTGCGCGCGCAGGGCCTGGTGCCGGTCGCGGTCGCGCCGGTCGAGGGCGCGGGCCCGCGCGGCGCACGCGGCCCGCGCCTCGCGGGCGGCGAGCTCGCGCTCATCACGCGCCAGCTCGCCACGCTCCTCGCCGCCGCCCTGCCCGTGGACGAGGCGCTCGCCGCCCTCGAGCGCCAGGCGCGCCAGGCGCGCGTGCGCCGCGTGCTCGCCGGCGTGCGCGCACGCGTGGCCGAGGGCGAGCCGCTCGCGGCCGCGCTCGGCGCCTTCCCGCGCGCCTTCCCGCCGCTCTACCGCGCGGCGGTGGCCGCCGGCGAGCAGTCCGGGCGGCTCGCCGCCGTGCTCGAGCGCCTCGCGGGCTACGTGGAGACGCGCGAGGCCCTGCACCAGCGCCTCGCGCTCGCCCTGGTCTACCCCGCCATCCTCACGGTGGTGGCCCTCGCCGTGGCGCTGGGGCTGGTCGCCTACGTCGTGCCGCAGGTGCTCGAGATCTTCCGCCACACGGGCCAGCCGCTGCCCGCCCTCACCCGCGGGCTGCTCGCCGCGAGCCACGCCCTGCGCGAGTGGGGGCCGGCGGCGGCCGCCCTCGGCGCGCTCGCCGCCGCCGGCATCGCCGCGCTCCTGCGCCACGGGCCCGCGCGCCTGCGCTGGGACCGGCTGCGCCTGCGGCTGCCCGTGCTGGGCCCGCTCGCCCTCGCGGCCGAGACCGCGCGGCTCGCCCGCACGCTCGCCATGCTCACCGGCGCCGGCATCCCGGTGCTGCAGGCCCTCGGCATCGCGCGCGAGGTCCTCGGCAACCGCGCCCTGCGCGAGGCCCTCGCCGAGGCCGAGCGCCGCGTCGCCGAGGGCGAGCCCCTGAGCCGCGCGCTGGCCGCGGGCGGCCGCTTCCCCCCGCTCGCCGCGCATCTGGCCGCGAGCGGCGAGTCCAGCGGGCGGCTGCCGGCGATGCTCGAGCGGCTCGCCGAGGTCGAGGAGCGCGAGGCCGAGGCGCGCACCGGCCTCCTCCTCGCCCTGCTCGAGCCCGCCCTGATCCTGCTCATGGGCGGCCTCGTGCTCGCCATCGTCCTCGCCGTCCTGCTCCCCGTCTTCGAGCTCAACCAGCTCGTGCGCTGAGCCACCCGTCGCGCATGACCGGTGCGCTTGCTGCTTGGTCCGATATCGTTGCTCCCGACGCCCTGGGGATAGATGGCGGGGCGGACCAGCTTCCATGCCCGTTCGAAAAGCGCCCGTGGGATGCCCGCGCACGGAAGAAGGCTGCTCAGCCGGGCGGGCCGTAGGCGAGGAGGACGGTGCCGTCGACGCGGCCTGCGGCGCGGCGCGCGAGGGCGAGGCGGCGGACCGCGAGGCCGTCGGCGGGGAGCCGCGCGAGCCAGCGCAGCAGGCGGCCGTAGGGCGCGTCCTCGACGCGCACCTCGAGGGCGCGGCCGCCCGCGGGACGCATGGCCCGGATGCGGCCGGCGACGCCCGCGGCGCGGGCGGCGGCCTCGACGCGCGCCATCGCCTCGGCCGGCCCGGCGGGCACCGGGGCGGGCCGTGCGCGGCCCGCCGAGCGCAGGCGCCGGGCCTCGCCGGCGGCGCGCTCGATCCAGGCGGCCAACGCCTCCTGCGCGCGCAGCTCCGCCACGGCGCGCATACGCGCATCGCGCAGCTCCAGCCAGCCCGCGAGCAAGGCGAGCCCGAGCAGCGTGCCCGCCCCCGCCGCGAGGGCGCGGCGCTCGCGCGGGGCGAGCGCGCGCCACCATCCGCGCAGCGCGGCGGCCCGCCCGCCGCTCATGCCCCCGCCCCTCCGTCGGCGGGCCGAACCGTGAGCTGGGCCCGCACCAGGCCGCCCTCGCGGCTGAGACCCGTGACCTCGGCGCGCGCGCCTTCCCGGCGCACCGCCTCCGCGAGGCGCTCGACGGCCTCGAGCGAGGGCGCCTCGATCTCGAGCGTGAGCGTGCCCGCCTCGTAGCGCGCCGCGCGCACCGATCCCGCCGGGGCCTCGCGCGCGGCGCGCCCGGCGCGCGCGAGGAGGTCCACGGCGACGCCGCCCCCGCCGCGCAGGCGCGCGAGCACCTGCCGCACCTGGGCGCGCGGCGCGACCACGCGGCGGATCTCCGGGAAGCCCTCGGCGAGCGCGCGCGCAACGCGGGCCTCGGCCGCGGCGAGACCGGCGCGCGCGCGCCACAGGGCCGCGGCGTCGCCGCCCACCAGCAGGAGCGTCGCGACCAGGCCGGCGACGGCCGCGGCGGCGACAGCGCCCGATGCGCGGCGCGACAGCGCCGCGCCCCGCTCGAGGCCCGCAAGGAGGTCGAGCGGCGCGCGCCGCGCCGGCGGGCCGTGCGCGGCGAGCAGCGCCAGGTGCCCCTGCTCCGGGCAGGGCCGCTCGTGCAGCTCGACCCCGGCGAGCGCGGGCGCCGCGCCGCACCGGTGGAGGACGGCGGCATGGACGCCCGCGCGCGCGAGGAGCGCCGCGAGATTGGCCGCCTCGCCGCCGAAGCCGGCCGCGGGGCCCGTGCGCACCACCGCCCGGGCGCCGTCCACGGCGACCGTGGCGCAGCCCTCCTCGAGCGGCAGGGCGAGCGGCTCGGGGACGGCGGCGGCGGGCGCGAGGCCCGCCGTGGCCGCCGCCTCGATCCAGGCTTCGAGACGCGCGCGCTCGACGACGGCGACGGGCGTCGTGCCGTCCGCGGCGCGCGCGCCCGCCACCACGTGGCAGCGCTCGACGTCCGTCGCCAGCATGCCCTCGACGGCATAGGCCGCCGCCTGGCGCAGCACCTGGCCGCGCCCCGGCGGCAGCTCCACGCTCGCGAGCAGCACGGCCTCGGCCGGCACGAGGAGGAGGGCCGTGGCGCCGCGTCCCGCCGCGGCGGCGGCCTCGGCCCAGCCCCCCGCCCCCGTGGCCTCGACGCGCCCGGCGCGGCGCAGCGCCCAGCGCACCGGCCCTCCGGGGCGCTCGTCCGGCAGCAGGAGGAGCTCGCGGCGCCTCACTCCACCACCCCCGTGCGCCCGAGGCTGCGGACGACGACCGCCGGCACGCCCCGGCGGCGCAGCACCACGCTGGCGAGCCGCGCGCGGACGCGCCCGACGCGGGCCTCGGCGCGCAGCACGAAGAAGCGGCTCGCGACCGCCAGCCCTTCCGTCGCGACCTCGCGCCCTGCGAGCGCCGGCTGGCGCAGGAGCTCGTCGACCGACGCGAAGGGGCGGGCATCGCGCGCCTCGGCGAGGGCGGCCGCGTCCGCCTCGGTCAGGCCGTCGGCGAGCGTCTGGAGGATGCGCGGCGGCGCGAGGTTGACGTTGATGGCGCCCTCTCCCGGCAGCGCGGCCACGTAGGGGGCCAGGCGGCGGTACGCGGCCTCGTCCACGCCCCGCACCCGCCGCAGCTCGCGCACGTCGGCGAAGGGCCCGTTGGCGGCGCGGTACGGGGGATCCTGGAGCGTATAGTACTCGTCCTCGGCGCCGCCGGGCGCGCGCGGCGTCTGGTCAGGGTCGAGCCAGTCCAGGATGGCGGGCAGGATCCCGGGGTCGACGTCCACCAGCCGGCACAGCCGCACGAAGCGCGCGCGTGCGGCCTCCGAGCGCAGCAGGTCGTTGAGGTTGAGGCGCCCTTCGGGGCTCGTGACCGCGCCGCGCACGGCGCCGCCCTCGACGGGCAGCGGCGGCACGGGCCGCGCCCACCGCTCGCCCCCGTGGTCCACGGCGGGGTCGTCGGCGGCGAGGATCCGCAGCGCCCAGGCCTCCATGCCGCGCGCGTAGAGCGCTGCCTGCGTGGCGTGGGCGAGGCGCTCGCCGCGGGCGAGCGAGCGCCCCACCTCGCGCCCGGCCCACGCGGCCGCCGCGGCGGCGAGCGCCACCACCAGCAGGGCCGTGACCAGGGCCACGCCCCCGCAGCGCCGGCGATTCGCCCGCGGCGCCACGCTCAGCCCTCCCCGCCCATCACGACCACGCGCCGGATGCGGCCCCAGCCGGCGAGGTCGAGCCGCAGCTCGGCCGCGCGCGGCAGGCGGCCGGCGCGGGACTGCGGCGGCGGCCAGGCCGCAAGCCACTTGCCGTCGCGGTCGAGCCAGCGCACCTCCAGCGCGCGCACGCCGTCCAGCAGGGCCGCCTCCAGCGCCCGTGTGCCCTGGACCGGGTCCGGGACGGGCCAGACCCGCCGCATCAGCCGCCCGCCCTCCAGACCGTAGCCGACGCGCACGGGGCCCTCGCCGAGGGCGCCGCCGGCGCGCGTCAGGATCCAGCGCCCGTCGGCGTGCGCCTCGAGCGCCGGACGGTGCCCGCCCAGGGCGTCGCGCCCCGGCCGTGCGAGCGCCTGCGCGAGGTCGCGCTCGAGGACCGCGAGCGCCATCACGGTGCGCTCGATGCCGCGCGCGCGCTCGGCGAGCACGCGCGCCTGCCCGCTCACGCGCGCGAGCCCCCCGTAGGCGAGCGCGGCGAGCAGGGCGAAGACCGCCACGGCGACGAGCAGCTCGAGCAGCGTGAAGCCCCCGGAACGGGGGATGCGCCGCGACCCCGGCACCGGTGCCCTCACGGCGGCCCCTCGTCCGCCGGCGGCGTCCGTAGCGGCCGGCCCAGGAAGGCGACGAGCCGCACGCGCACGCCCCGGGGCGCGTCCTCGGGCCGCACCGTGAGCTCCACGCGGCGCAGGTCCGGGCTCTCGGTCGCGAGGACGCGCTCCTCCCAGCGCCAGCGGCGGCCCGCCATGCGCACGGTGCCGCTGCGCCGCCCGGGGGCGGGCCAGGCGCGCGCGAGCTCGAGCTCGGCGATGCGGTTGAGCCCCACCCAGCGCGCCACGGCGCGCTCGCGCAGGCCGGCCTCCGTGTCCGCGCCCTGCCCCACCGCGCGCACCAGGGCGGCGAGCGCGATCGCCACCACCGCGAGCGCCACCAACACCTCGATCAGCGTGAAGCCTTCGCGCCTTCCCACGCGGCCTCCTCCCGCGCCGCCGCCCGGACGACGACGGGCTCGCCCACGCCGTCGCCGCGCACCGCCCACGCCGCCGCCGCGCCCGCGTCGCGGAAGCGCCACTCGAAGGGGGTGTAGAGCCCCGTCTCCTCGAACACCAGCACCGCCGCGGCGCCCTTCCCGCCGGCGCCCGCCCGCAGCGCGGCGCGCACGCCGGCGGGCAGGCGGCGCGGGCGCAGGGTCTCGTCGCGCAGCCCCTGCCAGGCGCCGCCCTCGAGCGCCTCGAAACGGTAGCCGCCGCCGGCGGCCACCAGCCGCAGGGGCCGCGCCTCCAGCACGGCGGCGTCGCGCGCGAGCGCGACGAGCGCCCGCGCCCGCTCCGCCTCGAGCCGCGCGTCCGCACGCTCCGGCACGGTCACCGAGAGCCCCACGGCACCGAGCAGCACGAGCACAATGGCGATCGCCACGAGCAGCTCCAGCAGGCTGAAGCCCCGCCCCCGGCCCGCCGGGGCGGGTGCGGCCCATGGCCACCGGCGCGCGCGCACGGCTCAGTCGATGTTCCAGTTGCCGATGTCGGCGTCGGCGCCCTCGCCGCCCGGGCGCCCGTCGGCCCCGTAGGTGAAGACGTCGAACTCGCCGTGCTCGCCCGGGTGCAGGTAGCGGTAGGGGCGGCCCCACGGGTCCACCGGCACGCGGTCGAGGTAGCCGCCGGGCTTCCAGTTCGGCGGCTCGGGCGGGACGGTGGGCCTGCGCACCAGGGCCTCCAGGCCCTGCTCGGTGGTCGGGTAGCGGTAGTTGTCGAGGCGGTAGAGCTGGAGCGCGCTCTCGATGGCGCGGATGTCCTGCCGCGCGCGGGCGATGCGCGCCTCGTCCGGGCGGTCCATGATGCGCGGGACCAGCACGGCGGCCAGGATCGCGAGGATCACCACGACCACCATGACCTCGATCAGCGTGAAGCCGCGCGCCCGCGTCGCCGCCGACCGCGGCCGCCGCGCTCCCTCGCCCTGCCACGCAGCGTGCATCGCCCGGCAGTTTAGCAGAAGCCCGCCGCCGCCCGTCGCCGCGCCGCCGCCGTCAGGCGTGGAGGAAACAGCGGACGCGGTGGCCGGGGGCGGGCTCGGTCTCGGGGGGATAGGCCTCGCGGCAGCGGGGCATGGCGTGGGGGCAGCGGGCATGGAAGTGGCAGCCGGGCGGCGGGCGCACGGGCGAGGGCGGCTCGCCGGCGAGGCGCACCGTGCGCCGGCCCGTGTCCGCGTCCACGGTGGGGGCGGCGGCGAGCAGGGCCTCGGTGTAGGGGTGCAGCGGGCGGTCGAGCACGGCGTCCACGGGGCCGTGCTCGAC
>WFOW01000190.1 GCA_015487895.1 Gammaproteobacteria bacterium
GCTGATCGAGCTGCTCGAGGAGTCGGGCATCGCCGAGATCGAGATCCGCGAGGGCGAGGAGTCGGTGCGCATCAGCCGCCACTCGCACGTGGCGCCCCCGCCCGCGCCCGTCCCGGCGGCACCGCCGCCGGCGCCGGCCGCGCCCGCACCCGCGGAGCCGGCGCCCGCGGAGGCGCCCGCCGCGGCACCGGCCGCGGAGGGCGGCGAGGCCATCCCGGAGGGCCACGTCGTCACCGCCCCCATGGTCGGCACCTTCTACCGCGCGCCGGCGCCGGGCGCCAAGCCCTTCGTGGAGGTGGGCCAGCGCGTGGAGGTCGGCGACACGCTGTGCATCATCGAGGCGATGAAGATGCTCAACCAGATCGAGGCCGACAAGGCCGGCGTGATCGCCGCCATCCTGGTCGAGAACGGCCAGCCGGTGGAGTACGGCCAGCCCCTCTTCGTCATCCAGTGACCGCGGCCCCGCCGCGGGCCGGCGCCGCCCGTGGCGGCGCGGCCGGCGGTGCGGCCCCCGGAAGCCCGAGGCCATGCTCGACAAGGTCGTCATCGCCAACCGCGGAGAGATCGCGCTGCGCATCCTGCGCGCCTGCCGCGAGCTCGGCATCAAGACGGTGGCCGTGCACTCGACGGCGGACCGCGACCTCATGCACGTGCGGCTCGCCGACGAGTCGGTGTGCATCGGCCCGCCGCCGGCCGCCGAGAGCTACCTCAACATGCCGGCCATCATCTCGGCGGCCGAGGTCACGGACGCCGTCGCCATCCACCCGGGCTACGGCTTCCTCGCCGAGAACGCCGACTTCGCCGAGCGCGTCGAGAACAGCGGCTTCATCTTCATCGGCCCGCGGGCGGAGACCATCCGCCTCATGGGCGACAAGGTCGAGGCCATCCGCGCGATGAAGGCCGCGGGCGTGCCCTGCGTGCCGGGCTCCGACGGCCCCCTCGGCGACGACCCGGAGGAGAACCTGCGGCTCGCGCACGAGATCGGCTATCCCGTGATCATCAAGGCCGCGGGCGGCGGCGGCGGGCGCGGGATGCGCGTGGTGCACTCCGACGCCACGCTCCTCAACGCCATCAACCTCACGCGCGCCGAGGCGGCGGCCGCCTTCGGCAACGACGCCGTCTACATGGAGAAGTACCTCGAGCGCCCGCGGCACGTGGAGTTCCAGGTGCTCGCCGACGGGCAGGGCAACGCCATCCACCTCGGCGAGCGCGACTGCTCCATGCAGCGCCGCCACCAGAAGGTGGTCGAGGAGGCGCCGGCGCCCGGGATCAGCGAGGAGCAGCGCGCGGCCGTGGGCGAGCGCTGCGTGCGCGCCTGCCTCGAGATCGGCTACCGCGGCGCCGGCACCTTCGAGTTCCTCTACCAGGACGGCGAGTTCTACTTCATCGAGATGAACACCCGCATCCAGGTCGAGCACCCCGTGACGGAGATGGTCACGGGCATCGACCTGGTGAAGGAGCAGCTTCGCATCGCCGCGGGCGAGCCGTTGCGCCACCGCCAGTCCGACGTGCGCATCCGCGGCCACGCGGTCGAGTGCCGCGTCAACGCCGAGCACCCGCGCACCTTCGCGCCCAGCCCCGGCACCATCCGCTTCTTCCACGCCCCGGGCGGCCCGGGCATCCGCTTCGACTCGCACATCTACACCGGCTACACCGTGCCGCCCTACTACGACTCGCTCATCGCCAAGCTCATCGCCCACGGCGAGGACCGCGCCTCGGCGCTGGCGCGCATGCGCACCGCGCTCGCCGAGATCGTCGTCGACGGCATCGACACCAACATCGAGCTGCTGCAGGAGATCGTCGCCGACGCGGCCTTCGCCCAGGGCGGCACCGACATCCACTACCTCGAGTCGCGCCTGGCGCAGGTGCGGCGCGAGGGCCGCGGCTGAGCGCCGCCCGCGCCATGGGCGGGGCGGGGTGGCTGCGCGTCTCGCTCCCCGTCGCCGGCGCCGACGCCGGGCGCGCGCAGGCCCTGCTCGAGCTCGCCGGCGCGGCCGCGGTGAGCGTGGAGCTGCCGGAAGGCGGCGAGCCGGTGCTCGAGCCCGGGCCCGGCGCGGTGGTGCTGCCGGCCGAGGTGCGCATCGCGGCGCTCTTTCCGCCCGGGCGCGGGCCCGCGCGGCTGCGCGCTCAGCTCGCCGCGGCCATCGGCGTGGAGGCGGCGCGTCTCGCCGTCGAGCCCGTGCCCGAGCGCGACTGGGTGCGGGCGTGGATGGACGCCTTCCGGCCCATGCGCTTCGGCGAGCGCCTGTGGGTGGTGCCGCGCCACATGGCCCCGCCCGAGCCCGGCGCCGTGAACCTGCGCCTCGACCCGGGCCTCGCCTTCGGCACCGGAACGCATCCGACGACGGCGCTGTGCCTGGAGTGGCTCGATGCCCACCCCCCGCGGGGCCTGCGCGTGCTCGACTACGGCTGCGGCTCCGGGATCCTCGCCGTCGCGGCGGCGCTGCTCGGCGCGCGGGAGGTGCACGCCGTGGACCTCGAGCCGCAGGCGCTCGCCGCCACGCGCGACAACGCGGCGGCCAACGCCGTCGCGGACCGCGTGCGCGCCCTCGCCCCGGACGCGCTGCCGCCGGGCGGCTACGGCCTCGTCGTCGCCAACATCCTCGCCGGCACGCTCGTCGAGCTCGCCCCGCTGCTCGGCCCGCGGCTCGCGCCGGGCGCGGCGCTGGTGCTCTCGGGCCTGCTCGCCGACCAGGCCGCGCCGGTGGTCCGCGCCTACGCGCCGTGGGTGCGGCTCGAGGCTTGCCCGCCGCGCGAGGGGTGGATACGGTTGGCGGGCAGGCGCGAGCCCGCACGGCCGTAGGTTGCCCGCCTTGTTCACGCGCTGCCCGAGCTGCGAGGCCTGGTTCGCCATCCGCGCCGTTCACCTGCGCGCCGGCGCGGGGATGGTGCACTGCGGCCGTTGCGGGACGCGCTTCGACGCGCTGGAGACGCTCCGCGACGAGCCTCCGGCCGAGCTCTTTCCGGACGAGGAGGGGGGCTCCGGCACCCCGGAGCTGGTCCTGGGCCTGGCGCCGCTCGCCCAGCCCAACGGCCCGCAGGCGGCAGAGCCGCCCGTGGCAGAACCGCCCGCTTCCGAAGCCGCGGCGGAGGCAGCGGCCGGGACCGCACCCGCGCCCGCGGAGGCCGCGCCCGAGGAGGCGCCGCAGCCGGAGCCTGCGGGTGGCGAGACCTTCGCGCTCCTGCCGCCCGGCGAGGCCGTGCCGCCGCCGGCCGCGGAGGCGGCGCCCACTGCCGGCGCGCCCGAGGAGACCCCCGGAGCGGAGGAGACCGCAGGACCGGCCGTGGCGGAGGCGGCCCCGGAGGAAGCCGCAGCGGGGCAGGAGGCCGGGCAGCCCGCGTCCCTGCCGCCGGAGCTCGCGCCGCCGGAGCCGGCGCCCGCGGGGCGGCGCTGGCCGTGGGCGGCGGCCGCCGCCGTGCTCGCGCTGGCGCTCGCGGGCCAGCTCGCGTGGATGAACCTCGAGGCCCTGGCCGCAACGCCCGCCCGCCCCTTGCTCGCGCGCGCCTGCGCGCTGGCCGGCTGCACGCTGCCCGCGCGCCGCGACCCCGGCGCCTTTGTGGTCACCGAG
>WFOW01000191.1 GCA_015487895.1 Gammaproteobacteria bacterium
CGACGACCCCGACTGCCTCACCGCCGACCAGGCCGCGGCGGTCGCCGCCGTGGTGCGCGCCGCCACGGGGCCGCGCCGGCGGCCGGCGGTGCTGGTGGCCGACCGCGGCCGCGGCAAGTCCGCCGCCCTCGGCATCGCCTGCGCGCGCCTGGTCGCCACGGGGGCGGTCGGGCGCGTGGCCGTGACCGCGCCGCGGCCCGAGGCGGCGGCCGCCGTGCTCGCCCACGCCGCGCGGCTCCTGCCGGGCGCGCGCGCCTCGCGCACGGCGGTGCGCCTCGGCGAGCGCACGGTGCTCGCGTTCCTGCCCCCGGACCGCCTCGCCCGCGGGGGGACGGAGGCGCGGCTGGTGCTGGTGGACGAGGCCGCCGCCATCCCCGCCCCCCTGCTCGCGCGCCTGCTCGAGCGGCATGCGCGGCTCGCCTTCGCCACCACCGTGCACGGCTACGAGGGGACCGGCCGCGGCTTCGACCTGCGCTTCGGGCCGCTGCTCGAGGCCCGCAGCCGCGGCGTGCACCGCGTGCGCCTGGAGACCCCGGTGCGCTGGGCCCCGGGGGACCCCGTCGAGGCGCTGGTCTTCCGCGCCCTGCTGCTCGACGCCGAGCCCGCGCCCGCGGAGGCGGCGGCGGCCGCCGCCGCGCGGGCGCGGCCTGCGCGCGAGGACCGCGAGGCGCTCGCCGCCGACGAGCCCCGGCTCGCCCAGGTCTTCGGCCTGCTGGTGCAGGCCCACTACCGCACCCGGCCCTTCGACCTGCGCTGCCTCCTCGACGGGCCCAATCTCGCGGTGTGGACCGCCGGCGCGGGCGGCACCGTCGTGGCCACCGCGCTGGTGGCGGACGAGGGCGGCTTCGACGAGGCCGCGGCGCGGCGCATCTGGGCCGGCGTCCGGCGGCCGCACGGGCACCTGGTGCCGGAGTCGCTCGCCGTGCACCTGGGCCTCGAGGCGGGGGCGCGGCTCCGCTGCGCGCGCATCATGCGCATCGCCGTGCACCCGGCCGCGCGCCGGCGCGGCCTGGGGCTGCGGCTCGTCGAGGCGGTGGCCGCCGACGCCGCGGGCCGCGGCCTCGAGCTCGCCGGCACCGCCTTCGGCGCCAGCCCGGAGCTCGTCGCCTTCTGGCGCCGGGCGGGCTTCGTGCCGGTGCGCGTGGGCGTGCGCCGCGGCACGGCGAGCGGCGCGCACGCCGTGCTCATGCTGCGCCCGCTGGGGCCGGCGGGCGAGGCCCTGGCGCGCGAGGCCCGGGCGGCCTTCCTGCGCCGGCTCCCCGTGCAGCTCGCCGACCCGCTGCGCGGGCTGGAGCCGGAGCTCGCGGCGGCGCTCCTCGCCGGCGGCCCCCCGGATTGGGAAGCGGTGACGGCGGCCGGCTGGGAGCAGCCCGCCGCCTTCGCCTTCGGCCACCGCGGCTACGAGGAGTGCCTCGACGCCCTGCGCCCGCTCGCCGCGGCGGCGCTCGCCGACCCCGCGCTCGCGGACGGCCTCGACGCCGGCGCGCGCACCCTCCTCGTCGCCAAGGTCCTCCAGGGCCGCCCGTGGGACGAGGCCGCCTCGGCGGCCGGCCTCCCGGGCCGGAGTGCGGCGCAGGCGGCGCTCCGCGCCGCCCTGCGATCGGTCCTCCTCGCCCGCGGCGGCGAGGCCGTGCACCGCACCCTCGAGCGCCTGCGCGCCGCCGGCGTGCCCCTCCCCGGCGACGCCGACACCGCCGGCCCGCTGGCACCGTAGCATCAAATACCTCAGTACGCCTTGCAAAAATACTCACTGCAGTGAGCAAACAGCGAGGGCATCCTCCCCGCCAAGCCCCCTTTCCAGTGCCCACCCGCTGGCTCGAGGCCTGAGATCCCGCGCACGGCGGGCTGCGGTGCCCCGGGCCATCGCATCAGCGGATGGTGACATGCAGCCGTGACCAGGGATGGGTGGCGGCTGCGATCCGTTCGGCGAGACCCTCGGCGTCGAAGCGGCCATAGGCCGCGGATTCGTCCCATAGCACGAGGGTCCGGGCTTCGGTGTCCGCCTCGAAGCGGCCGCCGCCGACGACCTCGACGCCCTCGTCCTCGAATGCGAGGACGGTGCCGCCGCCCTCCCAGCGATAGGGCGTGCCGCGCTCCGCGAGCAGCTCGGCCAGGAGCTGATTGTGAAAACGGTGGCGCTGGCGCGGGGCGAAGACGAGCCACTCCTCGCCGTCCAGCCGCACCTGCAGAAACTTGCCCACGATGCGCGGGGGCAGGCTGCCGTCAGGGAGCGGCAACACCCGGATCCGGAGCGGCGCGGTCATGGCACGCGGCCGAGGGCGCGGCGCAGTGCGCGGTTGACGACCTCGGCCGCCGCGGCCATGCCGAAGACGGCCGTGACGAAGGCGGCCGAGCCGTAGCCCGCGCGGCAGTCGAGGGAGACCCCGCACACGCCCGGCTTCTCGTGGCCCACCGTGCCGTCGGGGCGCGGGTAGCGCTGCTGCTCGGTGGAGTGCACGCAGGGCACGCCGAAGGAGCGCCTGGGGTTGCGGCTGAAGCCGTGGCGCGCGCGCAGCCGCGCGCGCACCTTGGCGGCGAGCGGGTCGTTGCGCGTGCGGCTGAGGTCGCGCACCTCGACGCGCGTGGGATCCGTGAGCCCGCCGGCGGCGCCGGTGGTGACGATCGGGATCTTCAGCCTGCGGCAGCGGGCGATGAGCGCGGCCTTGAAGCGGATGGAGTCGATGGCGTCCACGACGCAGCCGTAGCCGCGCGCCGGGTCGACGAGGGTCTCGAGGCTGGCGTCGGTGAGGTACTCCGCGACGGGCGTGAGGCGGCAGTCCGGGTGGATGGCGGCGATGCGCTCGGCCATGGCCTCGGCCTTGGGCCGGCCGATCGTGCCCGCGAGCGCGTGGAGCTGGCGGTTAGCGTTGGTCTCGCAGACAGTGTCGCCGTCGATCAGGGTGAGGGCGCCCACGCCGCTGCGGGCGAGCGCCTCGGCCGTCCAGCAGCCCACCCCGCCGAGGCCGACGACGCACACGTGCAGCCCCCGCAGCACGGGCACGGCCGCCTCGCCGTAGAGGCGCGCGAGCGCGCCGAAGCGCCGGCCCCAGCCGTCGGCCGGCGCGGGCGGCAGAAGCGCCTCCTCGTGGCGAAGGCCGTGCCCCCGCCCGCTCATGCCGCTGTCTCTTATACACATCTGAC
>WFOW01000192.1 GCA_015487895.1 Gammaproteobacteria bacterium
TCATGGTGCTCGCCATGATGGTGCTGCCGCTGCCGGCGGTGGCGCTGGATGCGCTCTTCACCTTCAACATTTCCCTCTCGCTCATCATCCTGCTGGTCGTGCTCTACACCCTGCGGCCGCTGGATTTCGCGGTCTTTCCCACGGTGCTGCTCGTGGCGACGCTGCTCAGGCTCGCGCTCAACGTCGCCTCCACGCGCGTGGTGCTCCTCAACGGCCACACCGGAACCGACGCCGCGGGCCACGTCATCCAGGCCTTCGGCGAGTTCGTGGTCGGCGGCAGCTACGCCGTCGGCCTTGTCGTCTTCGTGATCCTCGTGATCATCAACTTCGTGGTCGTCACCAAGGGCGCGGGGCGCGTCTCGGAGGTCAGCGCGCGCTTCACCCTCGACGCCCTGCCCGGCAAGCAGATGGCGATCGATGCCGATCTCAACGCCGGCATCATCACGCAGGAGGAGGCCAAGGCGCGGCGCGCCGAAATCGCGCGCGAGGCCGACTTCTACGGGGCCATGGACGGCGCCAGCAAGTTCGTGCGCGGGGACGCCATCGCCGGCATCCTCATCCTGCTCATCAACATCCTCGGCGGGCTGGCCGTGGGCACCCTGCAGCACGGCATGTCGCTCGCCGACGCCGGGCGCACCTACACGCTGCTGACCATCGGCGACGGCCTGGTGGCGCAGATCCCCTCGCTGCTGCTGTCGACGGCCACCGCCATCATCGTCACCCGCATCTCGGCCGAGGCCGACGTCACCCAGCAGGTGCTCTCGCAGCTCTTCGGCCATCCGCGGGCGCTCGCCATCACGGGAGCGGTCATCGGTCTCCTGGGCCTGGTGCCCGGGATGCCGAACGCCGCCTTCCTCACCCTGGGGGCCGCCTGCGCCGGTGGCGCCTGGCTGCTCGCGCGGCGCACGCGCGCCGAGCTGGTCGAGGAGAAGCCGCAGGAGGCGCAGCCTCAGCGGCCCGAGGAGCGCGACCTCTCCTGGGACGACGTCCAGCCGGTGGACATCATCGGGCTCGAGGTCGGCTACCGCCTGATCCCGCTCGTCGACCGCAACCAGGGCGGCGAGCTGATGGCGCGCATCCGTGGCGTGCGCAAGAAGCTCTCGCAGGAGCTCGGCTTCCTGATCCAGCCCGTCCACATCCGCGACAACCTCGACCTCGCCCCCAACGCCTACCGCATCAGCCTGCTGGGCGTGCCGGCGGGAGAGGGCGAGGTGCATCCGGACCGCGAGCTCGCCATCAACCCGGGCGAGGCGGCCGCGGGGCTCGAGGGCATCCCGACCAAGGACCCGGCCTTCGGGCTCGATGCGGTGTGGATCGAGCCGGCGCGGCGCGAGGAGGCGCAGGCGCTCGGCTACACCGTGGTGGACCCCGCCACCGTCATCGCCACGCACCTGAGCGTGGTGCTGCAGGAGCACGCCGCCGAGCTCCTCGGCCACGAGGAGGCGCAGCAGATGCTCGACGTGCTGGCGCGCAGCGCGCCCAAGCTGGTCGAGGATCTGGTGCCGAAGGCGCTGCCGCTCGGCGTCGTGGTCAAGGTGCTGCAGAACCTGCTCGCCGAGGGCGTGCCGGTGCGCGACATGCGCACCATCGCCGAGACGCTGGCGGAGCACGCGCCGCGGAGCCAGGATCCCGACGCGCTCACGGCCGCGGTGCGCGTGGCCCTCGGCCGCCACATCGTCCAGCGCATCAACGGGATGGCGGGCGAGCTTCCAGTGATCACTCTGGATCCCGCGCTGGAACAGCTCTTGCAACAGTCGATGCAGGGCGACGGCGGGCCGGTGCTGGAGCCCGGGATCGCCGAGCGCATCCACCAGGAGCTGGAGGCGCTCGCCCGCCGCCAGGAGGCCATGGGGCAGCCCGTCGTCCTCCTCGTCCCGCAGCCGCTGCGGGCCTGGCTCGCCCGCTGGCTGCGGCCGTCGATCCGGGGGCTGCACGTGCTCGCCTATCCCGAGATCCCGGACGGCAGGCAGGTCCGGGTGGTGGCGACCCTGGGGGCGGGCGGCAGCCTCCCGCAGAAGGGCTAGCGCGGCGGGGCGGGGCAACCGGCACGGGAGCAGGGGAGCATGCGGATCAAGCGCTACTTCGCCCAGGAGATCAGGCAGGCCATCGCCCAGGTG
>WFOW01000193.1 GCA_015487895.1 Gammaproteobacteria bacterium
GTCTGGGGGGCGAGGCGCTCGAACTCGTCGAAGCGCAGCGGCCGGTTGTCCAGCGCCGAGGGCAGGCGAAAGCCGTACGCGACCAGGGTCTCCTTGCGCGAGCGGTCGCCGCGGTACATGCCGCCGAGCTGGGGGATGGTGATGTGCGACTCGTCGACGACCAGCAGGGCGTCGGCCGGCAGGTAGTCGAAGAGCGTGGGCGGCGGCTCGCCCGGGCGCCGGCCCGAGAGGTGCCGCGAGTAGTTCTCGATGCCGGGGCAGTGGCCGACCTCGGCCAGCATCTCCAGGTCGTAGAGGGTGCGCTGCTCGAGCCGCTGGGCCTCGACCAGCTTGCCCGCGGCGCGCAGCGCCTTCAGGCGCTCGGCGAGCTCGGCCTTGATGGCGTCGATGGCCTGGAGGATGGTGCGGCGCGGGGTGACGTAGTGGCTCTTGGGGTAGACGGTGTAGCGCGGCACCCGCTGCAGGATCTCGCCCGTGAGCGGGTCGAACAGGCTCAGGGCCTCGATCTCGTCGTCGAAGAGCTCGATGCGCAGGGCCTCGCGCTCGGACTCGGCCGGGTGGACGTCGATCACCTCGCCGCGCACGCGGTAGGTGCCGCGCCTGAGCTCGAGGTCGCTGCGGGTGTACTGCAGCTCGGCCAGGCGGCGCAGCAGCTCGCGCTGGCCGACGAGGTCGCCGCGGCGCAGGTGCAGCACCATGCTGAGGTAGGCGCGCGGGTCGCCCAGGCCGTAGATGGAGGAGACCGTGGCGACGATGATGGTGTCGGAGCGCTCGAGCAGCGCCTTGGTGGCCGACAGGCGCATCTGCTCGATGTGCTCGTTGATGGAGGCGTCCTTCTCGATGTAGGTGTCGGTCGCCGGAACGTAGGCCTCCGGCTGGTAGTAGTCGTAGTAGGAGACGAAGTACTCCACCGCGTTGCGCGGGAAGAACTCGCGGAACTCGCCGTAGAGCTGGGCGGCGAGGGTCTTGTTCGGCGCCAGCACCAGGGTGGGGCGCTGCACGCGCTCGATGACGGAGGCGATGGTGAAGGTCTTGCCAGAGCCCGTCACCCCGAGCAGGGTCTGGTGGGCCAGCCCCGCCTCGAGGCCCTCGACGAGCCGGCGGATGGCCTCGGGCTGGTCGCCGGCCGGACGGAAGCGGGCGTGGAGCTTGAAGCGGCGGCTCACGGGGATTCTGGTCCGGGCGGGCCTTCGCTATTATACGCCGGCCTGCGGCCCCGCCCCCGAGGAGAAGCCGTGGAGATACGCCTCGCCCAGCGCGTCGGGCGCGTGCGCCCCTCGCCGACGCTCGCCGTGACGGCCCGCGCCGCGGCCCTGCGCGCCGCCGGCCGCGACGTCATCGGCCTCGGCGCCGGGGAGCCCGACTTCGACACCCCGGAGCACATCAAGGAGGCCGCCGTCCGGGCCCTGCGCGAGGGGCTCACCAAGTACACGCCGGTGGACGGCCTGCCGGCGCTGAAGGAGGCCGTGTGCGCGAAGCTCCGGCGCGAGAACGGCCTCGAGTACGCGCCCGCGGAGGTGCTCGTCTCCTGCGGCGCCAAGCACAGCTTCTACAACCTCGCCCAGGCGCTCCTCGACCCGGGCGACGAGGTGGTGATCCCGGCGCCCTACTGGGTCTCCTACCCCGACATGGTGCTGCTCGCCGGCGGCGAGCCGCGCATCGTCCCGGCCGGCATCGAGCAGGGCTTCAAGCTGCGCCCGGAGCAGCTCGAGGCCGCCATCGGCCCGCGCACGCGCATGGTGGTCCTCAACAGCCCCTCGAACCCCACGGGGGCGGCCTACACCCGCGCCGAGCTCGCCGCCCTCGGCGAGGTGCTGCTCCGCCACCCGGAGATCCTCGTCGTCAGCGACGACATCTACGAGCACATCCTGTGGGCGGAGGAGCCTTTCGCCAACATCGTCAACGCCTGCCCCGGGCTCAAGCCGCGCACGGTGGTCATCAACGGCGTCTCCAAGGCCTACGCCATGACGGGCTGGCGCATCGGCTACGCCGCCGGCCCCGAGCCCCTGATCGCCGCCATGCGCAAGATCCAGTCGCAGAGCACCTCCAACCCCACCTCCGTCGCCCAGGCGGCCGCGATCGCCGCGCTCGAGGGCGACCAGTCGTGCGTGACGCTCATGCGCGAGGCCTTCCGCGAGCGCCACGACTACGTGGTCGGCAGGCTCAACGCCATGCCCGGGGTGCGCTGCCGCCCCGGCGAGGGCACTTTCTACTGCTTTCCGGACCTCTCGGAGGCCATCGCGCGCCTCGAGGGGGTGGCCGACGACGTGGCCCTCGCCGAGTGGCTGCTCGAGCGCGCCGGCGTGGCCGTCGTCCCCGGCAGCGCCTTCGGCGCCCCGGGCCACGTGCGCATCTCCTTCGCCACCGGCATGGACCAGCTCCGCGAGGCCCTCGACCGCATCGAGCGCGCCCTGGCCAGCGCCTGAGCCGGGGGGCTCAGGCGAGCAGCTCCGCGGGCGCCGCCCGGAACGGATCGACCACCGTCAGCCCACCCGGGAGCCGCTGTCCGTGCTGGAGATCCTCCGTGAGGAGATAGCGGCAGCGCGCACGCTGTGCCGCCGCGACGATGAGGGCATCCCAAAAGGAGAACCCGAAGCGGTCCTGCACCGCCCACCCGAGCCGCAGCACCTCGTCGTCCATCCCCACGGGCCGCCACGCGAGCAAGGTCTCGACGTCCTCGCGCGCTACGGCCATGGGCATTCCTGGACGCAGGCGCTGCGTGACCACAACGTAGTACTCCTGGAGCACCTGCCAGCTCAGGCGGCCACAGCGCCGCTGCCAAAGGACCTCGAGCCATACCCAGGCCCGCGGCTGCTTCGCCGGCTCGCTCGCGTCCCGCGCGTAGACCAGCAGGTTCGTGTCAACGAAGCAGGCTGCGGACATGGAGCTCTTCCCGATCCGGATAGCGCTCCCCCGCCTCCTTGAGGGGAGCCGGCCCTCGTGCCAAGTACCGTCCCATCGCGGCCTCGTAGGCGTCGGCCCCGCGCATGTGCTCGCGCAGGAGCTCGCCTACCAGCCGTGAGACGCTCGTGCCGCGCTCTGCCGCCCGCACACGCACCCAGCGCGCCACTTCCTCCTCGAGCGTGATCGTCACATTCAGGCGCCGTCCCATCTCCACCATCCCTGCCGCCATTGTGCACGAAGCTAGTGTACCACGAGGTTCGTGGAATCGTTGCGCTCCTGCTGCATGTTCCCATCCGGGTCGTGGCCCGCCACGCCCTGCCCGACCCTGCTCACTTATTGCAATCGGTCCGCCCTCGCCGGTATGCTTTGGGCCTGCGGGCGCCCCGGCGGCGCCCGTCTGCGTTCCCCGGTAGCTCAGCTGGTAGAGCAGGTGGCTGTTAACCACCGGGTCGGGGGTTCGAGTCCCTCCCGGGGAGCCATTCCGCCTTCCCCTCCTCCTACCCGGCTCTCGAGCAATGGCAGCCTGAGCCGGTGGCCCGAGGACGGATGCCGATCAGTGCGTGGCGTCTATGGTGCGCACGCCGTAGGCGGCGAAGGCGCCGTCGCTCGTGACCAGCTCCAGCCCCTCCGCCTGCGCCTGGGCGATCAGCATGCGGTCGAACGGGTCCCGATGGTGCGGCGGCAGCCGTCCGGCCTGCTCGCCGTGGAAAAAGGCGATCGGGAGGGTCTCGAAGCCCTCCTCTTCCAGCACCGGCCCGAGGTCTTCCGGCATGTCGAGCTTGCCCAGGGCACGCTTGATCGAGATCTCCCAGGCGGTGGCGGCGCTCACGTAGACCTCGTTCCGCTCGTCGGCGATCATGGCCCGCGCGCGCGGGCCCAGATGCGGGTCGTCGGCCAGCCACCAAATCAGGACATGCGTATCCAGCAGGAGACGCCTCACGGCCCCCCCTCGAAGTCACGGATGACGGACTCCGGCGTCTGCGTGAAGTCGGCGGCCATCCGGATCCGCCCCTTGAGCCGCCCCGGGCGGCGCGGCTGCCGCCGCGGCCGATGCGGCAGCAGGTCGAGATACGGCTTTCCTGCCTTGGCGATGACGACCCGCTCACCCTTCCATACCAGCTCGCCGAGCTCGGAAAGCCGGGTCTTCGCCTCGTGCATGTTGACCTTGTGCACGCCCATGGCTTGCACCCATTCCCTTTTTTGTCTAGCTAATTTTAGCTAACTCATGGCTGCGGCACTAGCGCCGGTGGTGCGACATTTCCCCGGGGTGCGGCCCGGGCCACAACAGTGCGGTGGGAAGCCCGTTCAGGGGCAGACGACCGGGCTGCCGTCGCATCGCGTCGCCGACAGCCGCACCCGCCCCGTGTTCGACAGGCACAGCACCCGCGGCGCCGCCGGCCCCTCGGGGCAGAAGGTGAAGCTCGCGTTGCTCCCGCCGGAGGTGCCGAACGGCCGGAAGACGATCCGCCGCCGCCCCGGGCTGGTCGCCACCCGCACGCGCGCCGCGCCCTGCCCACGCCGCAGGAGCGGCTCCCCGGGCCCGCGCTCGCGGTCGCGGTCCAGGTCGGCGAACACGATCCAGCCGCCGTCCCAGCGCCAGCCCGAGGCATCGCAGGCCGCGCCGTCCGCGCTCGGGCACAGGACCACGTTACGGTTGCGCCGCACCGCCTCGCCCCGCGCGTAGGCGAGATCGGTGGCGACGGCGTTGACCGCGGCCGCAGCGCGGTTTCCGGCAGCAAGCGCCGAGAAGGCGGGGACGCCCGCGGCGAGCAGCACCGCCAGGACGGCCAGCGCCACGAGCAGCTCGATCAGGGTGAGCCCCCGCACGGGGGCGGACGGGAGCACGACGGACCGCTCCGTGTCCATGGCGCACCTCCTGTGCCGGCAGATGGATGGATCCGCGGCGTGAAGCTAGCGGAACGAGCCTCCAGGATCAAGCCGCCGGCGTTCCGGGCCCGGGCTTCAGACCGCCTCGGGTTCGACCCGGAAGCCCTCCCTCGCCGCGGCCTCCGACAGCCGGTGGTCTAGGCACACGAAAGGGAGCGCCTCCGGGCCACCCAGCGCCCGCGCCGCAGTCAGCGCTGCCGCGAGCTGCAATGCGTCCATCGCACGCAAGGGGTGAAGTCGCAGCAGGCGCACCGCCTCGGCCCGGACCGCGTCCGTGGGCCGGATCTCATGCCACGCCTCGGCCAGCGCATCCAGGCGCCGCCGTGCCCGGCGCGCCACCGCCACCGGCAAGGCCGATTCCCGCTCGAGCCGGGCCAGGGCCGAGCCGATCCCTACCGGTGCCGCCCACCACACGAGAAAGCCCGGGTCGCGCGCCAGCACCCCGGCCATCGTGCCGCTGGCAGGCTCCTGCACCACCAGCGGAACGAACGCGGAGCCGTCCCAGAACCTCATCGCCCCTCGCGCCGCTCCCCGAGCAGAAGCTCCAGCGCGCTGCTCCCCACGGGCACGGGCCTTGCTCGAAGCCGCCGCACACCTCTGCCGCGTCGCACCAGGCCCGATCGCTCCAGGGCCCTCAACGCGTCCGGACACGCGCCGGCCACCGCCTCGAGGCGCGCCACCGGAACGCCACGATCCAGGATATAGACGCTCTCGCCCGCCCGCACCCATCCGAGGATGCGGCTCAGGTGCGTCTTGGCCTCGCTCACCGGCACCGATCTCATAAGACCGTTATAGTCAGACTTGGAGCGTCTCGTCCGGCGAGCCTGCCCGGTCGCCGCCCGCCTCCAGCCAGGCCCCCACGGTGCGTCCGCACGCGCTCCCAGCGCCCGCTCTCAGCTACCCTCTCCCTCGGTCAGCGTCTCCCAGAGATCCCCTGCGCGAAGCGGATTGAAGACGCGCACCCCCTTGATAGCGAACCGTTCCGCGCCGTCGTAGAGAACGGCACCCGGGGCGATACCCTCGAGCCCCAGGGCCCGGAACCGCTCCAGCCCCTTCAGGAAGTCGGGCGAGAAGGTGGAGGCCGACTTGATCTCGACGGGGACCAGCCTGCCTCCCTCCCGGATCAGCAGATCGACCTCGTTGCCGTGGGAGTCGCGGTAGAAGTACACCTCGGGCCTGATCCCCCGGTTGAGCGCCCCCTTCACGACGTCGGCGATCACGAGGCTCTCGTACAGGCTGCCGCGCAGCGGATCGCGGGCCGCCTGCTCCTCGGTGCGGATGCCCAGCAGGAAGGCGGCGAGCCCCACGTCCGTGAAGTAGATCTTGGGCGACTTGACGACGCGCTTGCGCACGTTCGCATGGAAGGACGGCAGCTCGAAC
Organism: Gammaproteobacteria bacterium; assembly: GCA_015487895.1. GTDB lineage: Bacteria > Pseudomonadota > Gammaproteobacteria > S144-34 > S144-34 > S144-34. The sequence goes on from WFOW01000193.1 coordinate 6,172, forward strand.
ACCACGTACGAGGCCTTCAGCACCGACAGCCAGCTCCGGATCGTCGTCGCCGACACGCCAACGTCGTTCGAGAGGGAAGAAAGGTTGACCACCTGCCCCACACGTCCCGCCAGCAAGGTGAGAAACCGCTGGAACTGCGAAAGGTCGCGCAGGTTGATCAAGGCCCGCACGTAGCGCTCGACGTAGGTCTGCAGATAGCCGTTGAAGAACCTGCGCGGCTCCAGGCCCTCCTCGTGCACCCGCGGAAAGAACCCCTTGACGACCAGATCGAACGCCCTCCAGTCCCGCCCGTAGCGGCGCAGCTCGGAAAGGGAGAACGGCCACAGCGTGAGCATGGCGGTCCTGCCCGCGAGGGACTGGCTGATCGCCTCGTGGAGCCGCGGCTGATGGCTGCCGGTGAGGATGAACATGCCGGGCCGGCCGGCCTCGTCCACGAGTCCCTGTATGTACGACAGCAGCTCCGGCAGGCGCTGGACCTCGTCCAGGATCGCCCCGTCCGGTGCCTGGCCCAGGAAGCCGCGCGGATCGGCCTCGGCCGCGGCCCGCACGTCCGGATACTCCAGCGAGAAGTACGGCTTGTGAGGGAAAGCCGACCGGACGAGGGTGGTCTTGCCCGACTGGCGGGGCCCCATGATCGTGACCACGGGATACTCCGCGGCTGCAGCCAGCAGCTCCGGGCGGATGTCGCGCTCGATCATGGCGCCGAGTATATGTGAAAAACGAAAGTTGAACCACACATCTTCACAAAACACATGTTTTCACCACCGGCTCCAGCACGCATCGCGGGCTCACGGGCCTGCACCCGGATGCTCGCCGGCCTGCGGCCGCCGGACGGCGGCTGGCGCCTCCCCAGAAGGAATCAAGCCTCGGCGGGAGCCCCCGCCCGGTCGCCGCCCGCCTCCAGCCAGGCCTGGAACATGAGCACGTCCCAGAGCCAGTACTGCCAGCTCCCGCGCCCGGCCAGGTGCTCGCGCCAGATGCGCCGCACCGGGGCGGGATCCAGATAGCCCTCGCGCCGCAGCCGCCCCTCGTCCAGCAGGGTCTCGGCCCAGTCGCGAAGGGGCCCGCGCAGCCACTCCTCGATGGGCACGCCGAAGCCCATCTTCGGGCGCTCGACCAGCGCGGGCGGCACGTAGCGGTGCAGGATGCGCCGCAGCAGCCACTTGCCCTTGCCGTCGCGGAGCTTCAGCGAGACCGGCACCCGCCAGGCGGTCTCCACCACACGGTGGTCGAGGAAGGGCGCGCGGGTCTCCAGGCTCACCGCCATGGCGGCCCGGTCCACCTTGACCAGGATGTCGTCCGGCAGGTAGGTCACGCCGTCGAGATACATCATGCGCTCGAGGAAGGTGGGCAGCGCCGGCTGGCGGGCGGGGTCGCTGAGCACGGTGGCGGGCTCCTCGGCGCCCAGCACCAGCGTCGCCGGATCGTCCCAGTGGGAGACCAGCTTGAGGTAGATCCCGGCGGGACCGGCCCGCCGCAGCACCTCGGCCAGCTTGTGCATCTTGGTGCCCGGATTGCGCTGGCGCAGCCGCAGCGGCATCAGCGGCGCGAGCAGCACGAATGCCCGCTCCCAGGCCCGAGCCGGCACCGCCTCAATCAGGCGGGCGAGCCCGGCGCGCAGCGAACCCGGCAGGAGACGGCTCCGCCGCCAGATGCCGAGGGCCCACACATAGCGGTTGTAGCCGCCGAAGAGCTCGTCGCCCGCATCGCCCGACAGCGCCACCGTCACATGCGCGCGGGCGAGCCGCGAGACGAGGAAGGTCGGGATCTGCGAGGCGTCGGCGAAGGGCTCGTCCCAGGTCTCGGGCAGGCGCGGGATCACCTCCATGGCCTCCCGCGGCGTCACGTAGAGCTCGGTGTGGTCCGTGCCCAGGTGGCGGGCGACGCGCGCGGCGTCCTCCGCCTCGTTGTAGGCGGCCTCGCGGAAGCCGATGGTGAAGGTGCGCACGGGGCGGTCGCCCAGCTCCTGCATGAGCGCCACCACCGTCGAGGAGTCGATCCCGCCCGAGAGGAAGGCGCCGAGCGGCACGTCGGCCACCATCTGGCCCGCGAGGCTGCGCCGTAGCGCCGCCTCCACCGCTTCGGCACAGGTCCCGGGATCCTCCGGAAGCGGATCGGCGAGGCCCGCCCGCACCGCGTCGAGCAGCGACCAGTAGGGCCGGGGCTCCGGCCAGCTCCCGGGCGCGGACCGCAGGTCGAAGCGCACCATGCAGCCCGGCGGGAGCTTGCGCACGCCGGCATGGATGGACCAGGGCGCCGGCACGTAGTTATGGCGGAAGTACAGGGTCAGCGCCCCGCGGTCGACGGCCCCGGTCCAGCCCGGCACCCGGCGCAGCGCCTTGAGCTCCGAGGCGAAAGCCAACGCGCCGCCGACCCAGCCGTAGTAGAGAGGCTTCTCGCCCATGCGGTCGCGCACGAGCCACAGCGCCCGCTCCCGGCGGTCCCAGAGGGCGAAGGCGAACATCCCAACGCAGCGGCGAAGCGCACCCTCCAGGCCCCAGGCCTCGACCGCCGCGAGCAGCACCTCTGTGTCCGAGTGCCCGCGCCACTGCGGGGCCAGGCCCGCGCGCTCGAGCTCGCGCCGGATCTCGCGGAAGCTGTAGATCTCGCCGTTGTAGGCGACCACGTAGCGCCCGGAGGCCGAGACCATGGGCTGGCGCCCCTCGGGGCTGAGGTCGATGACGGCCAGCCGCCGGTGCCCGAGCGCCACACCCGCCTCCGCGTCGACCCACGTGCCGGCGTCGTCGGGCCCGCGGTGCGCGAGCGCGGCGGCCATGGTGCCGGCCAGGCGCTCCAGCGCCGCCGCGTCCCGGCGTGTCGCCGGGTCGAGGATGCCCGCAAGGCCGCACACGATTCAGGCCCCGGACACGCCGGGGCCGCGCCCGAGGCGCGGCCCCGTCAAGCCGTCCGCCATAGCCACGAGCCCTATCCGCGCCGCCCGCTTCCCGCTGCCATGCCCGGCGCCGCGACGGGCGTCCGCACCTCGCCGCCGCCTTCGCAGCGGGCCCGCAGCAACGCCCGGAAAGGCTCACCGAGCTGGGGGTGCTTGAGTGCGAAATCCACGTTCGCCTCCAGGTAGCCCAGCTTGGAGCCGCAGTCGTAGCGCCGCCCCTCGAAGCGGTAGGCGTAGACGGGCTCCTCCTCCAGCAGGCGCGCGATGGCGTCCGTGAGCTGGATCTCGCCGCCGGCGCCGCGCGGCGTCTCGCGCAGGAGCTGCATGATGCGCGGGCTCAGGATGTAGCGGCCCACCACCGCCAGGTTGGAGGGCGCCTCGTCCGGACGGGGCTTCTCCACGATGCCCCGGATCCGCCCGATGCGCTCGTCCACCGCCTCCACCTGCACGATCCCGTACTTCTCCGTGTCGGCGGGGTCCACCTCCTCCACGGCGATCACCGAGCCGCCGTGGCGCTCGTGCACCGCGACCATCTGCTCGAGGCAGCTCCGTGCGCCCCCGTCGATCAGGTCGTCGGCGAGCAGCACCGCGAAGGGATCCCCCTCCACCACGGGCGCGGCGCACAGCACCGCATGGCCCAGACCGAGCGCCTCGGGCTGGCGCACGTACACGCACGCCACCCCCTCCGGCACCACGCCCCGGACCATGGCCAGGAGCCCGGTCTTGCCGCGCCGCTCCAGCTCCGCCTCGAGCTCGTAGTTCTTGTCGAAGTGGTCGGCGATGATGGCGCGCTTGCTGCTCGAGGTCACGAAGATCAGCTCGTCGCAGCCCGCCGCGATCGCCTCCTCCGCCGCGTACTGGACCAGCGGCTTGTCCACGATCGGGAGCATCTCCTTGGGGGTGTTCTTGGTGGCGGGCAGGAACCGGGTCCCGAGCCCCGCCACCGGAAAGACGGCCTTCCTGATGCGTCCGCTCATGCGCACTCCAACCCTCCCTCGTGCCGTACGGACCGATTATTCCACATGGGCACCACCCCCGCCCGCTTCAAGGGCACTGCGTCCGCCGGAGGCCGCCCGTCTCAGCCCGGCGGCGCCCCACCGAAGCCCTCCCGGGGCGAGGCCCGCGCGTACCACCGGCGCGGCAGCGGCAGCGCCGTAGGGTTCACGCCGAGGCGCCGCATCACCTCGCGCGCCAGCGCCACGTTCCACGCGACGAGCCCGAGCGCCACCGCCAGCGCCGCGCCCACTGCACCCAAGGACGGCGCCAGCACGAGCAGCAGGGCCAGTGTCAGAGCCCCCGAGGCTGCGAACCAGCGCATCACCACGCGCTGGTGGCCCGTCATGTTGAGTATGACACCCACGGAGCCCATCGCCGCGTTGACGAGCTGGCCCAGGGCAAGGATGGCAAGCGGCAGCGCGCCCGCGCGGAAGGGCTCGCCGAAGGCGAGCGCCATCAGCCCGTCACCCCATATCACCAGCACCGCGACGGTGGGCACGGCGCAGGCCAGGACCAGCGCCGCGGTGGCCCGGACGGCGCGCTGAAGACGCTCACGGTCGCCTTCCGCATGGAGCCGCGCGACCAGGGGCTGGAGCGGCGCGTTCACCACCCCGAGCAGGAAGATCGCCAGCGCGGCGAGCTGCGAGGCCGCCCGATAGGCACCGACCTCTGCATCGTCGCGGAAAGCCCCCAAGACCAGCACGTCCGCCTGGCCATTGGCCATGGCAAGAAGCCCGATCCCGGCGAAGGGCAGCGCCTCACGCAGCCACCCGGCCGGAACCTCGGGCCGCGCCACGCGCACGTCTCCGGGCAACGCCCGCCAGGCCAGCACCGCCATGACAGCCGCACCGGCCCACAGCACCACCGCGTAGAGCACTACCGCAGCCGAGGGATCAACCTGCATGCCCATGGCACCTGCCAGTGCCAACGCTCCCAGCAGCAACCAGGGTTTTAGCATTTCCCCGCTCTGGGAGAGAACCACCCGGTGCAAACCCGACAGAATTGCCGCGAAACCCGCGCCTAGCACCATGGCCGGCACCAAGACGGCACCCCAGGCCACGGTGACTCCCGCCTCCCCTGCCCAAGATCCCGCAACGAAAGCGACAGCGAGCGCCAGCGCCGCTCCGGCTGCCGTCCTCAGCGCTGCGCGAAGCAGCCCGCGCACCGACGCCGCCTGGCCGGCGGCGAGCCTCGCCGCGACTTCCCTGGTGAGCAGACCCTGAAGCCCCCAAGCGGGAGCCGCTGCGATAGCCGTCGCTGCTGCAGTCACGAATGCAAACTGCCCGTATCCCTCGGCCCCCAGCGTGCGTGCGAACACCATGGCCATGGCGACCTGGCCCACCGCACCTGCCACACGCAGCGCGAAGCTCCCGCCCACACCGACGGCAAGATAGGCCCCGACCGATCGCCCCTGCCGCTGACCGCCCAAACCGCCCTTTCAGCCCAAGAACCCGCCGCGTCTCGTCACGAAGGCCCCGCGCTCACCAGAGGCTTCGCACACGCGGGCAATCCAGCAGGCGCGCATCTTTCGTCATAAGCGTCGCACCCAGCTCGCGCGCCGTGGCCACGATCATGCGATCCGCCGGGTCCTCGTGCGGGCCACCAGGCAGCACCGCCGCGACACGTGCGATCCCGGTCGTGACCGGCATGATCACCGAGCCGCCTTCCACCCGTCCTCCGCGACGGGCTCGAGCGGGTCGCGATAGTCGAGCACGTTGCCGCACAGCAGCGCGCGGGGATCCGGCTCGCGCGGCACATAGCGCTCGAGCCGCAGCACCGGCCGCCCCCGATCCGTGATGACCAAGGTCTCCCCGGTCTCCTCCACCTCCCGGAACCAGGCGAGCGCACGCGCCTTGAAC
>WFOW01000194.1 GCA_015487895.1 Gammaproteobacteria bacterium
GCTCGGGCCCATGATCGCGCGCAGCCTCGGCTGAGACCGTGGGCACCGTCCTCTACCTGGCGCACCGCATCCCCTACCCGCCCGACAAGGGGGACAAGATCCGCTCGTGGCACATGCTGCGCGCGCTGGCGGAGCGCCACCGCGTGCTCCTCGGCGCATTCGTGGACGACCCGGACGACTGGGCGCACCGCCCGCGCCTCGAGGCGCTGTGCGAGGCGGTCTGCCTGCGCCCGCTCCCGCGTCTGCTCGCCGCGGCGCGCGGGGCCGCCGCGCTCGCGCGTGGGCTCCCGGTGACGGTGCCTTGGTACCGCGACGGCGGCATGCGCCGCTGGGTCGCGGACGTGGCGCGCAGGCACCGCCTGGACGTCGCCGTCGCCTTCTCCTCGGCGATGATGCAGTACGCGGACGCCCTGCCGGAGAGCGTGCCGGTGGTGGCCGACTACGTGGACGTGGATTCCGAGAAATGGGCCGCCTACGGCCGCCGGCGCCGCGGTCCGCTCGGCTGGGTCTACCGGCGCGAGGCGCGCACGCTCCTGCGGTGGGAGCGGCGCATGGCCGCGCGGGCCGCGGCCGTCGTCCTCGTCAGCGAGCCCGAGGCCGACCTCTTCGCCGCCCGCGCCCCGGAGGTCGCCGCACGCGTGCATGCCGTCTGCAATGGCGTCGACCTCGAGCGCTTCCGGCCCGGCCTGGACCTGCCGGATCCCTACCCTCCGGGAACCCGCCCCATCGCCTTCACGGGCCTCATGGACTACTGGGCCAACGTGGATGCCGTGAGCTGGTTCGCCGAGGAGGTGCTGCCGCGCGTGCGGGCCGAGCGGCCGGAAGCCGCCTTCTGGATCGTGGGCGCGCGCCCCACGGACGCCGTGCGGCGGCTGGAGTCCATCCCGGGCGTGGTGGTGACGGGGGCGGTGCCCGACACGCGCCCCTACGTCGCCCATGCCTCGCTGTGCGTGGCGCCCCTGCGCGTGGCGCGCGGCGTGCAGAACAAGGTGCTGGAGGCGCTGGCCATGGCACGGCCCGTGGTCGCCACCCCGGAGGCGGCCGAGGGCATCGCCCTGCCGCCGGGTGCCGGGGCCTGGGTGGCGCGCGACGCCGGGGGCTTCGCCGCGCGCGTGCTGGCGCTGCTGCGCGAGCCCCCGGATCTGCGGTGGGAGGCGGCCTGCCGGCGCTGGATGGAGGAGCGCTATGCGTGGGGGCGGCACCAGCGCGCTTTCCTGGACCTGGTTTCCGAGGTCATGGAGGCAGGCCACGGCGCGGCGCCCGCGGCGGTGGCGGAGGCGGTCTGAGATGGCGCAGGCGGGCGCGCAGGTGATGGCGGCGGCCGCCGCGGCGGGCGCGGCGCGGCGCCGCGCCCTCGCCGTGGTGGCGCTCGGGCTGCTCGCGCTCGCCGCCGTCTATCACGAGACGCTCGCCTCCATGGCGCGGATCTGGTGGCGCTCCGAGACCTTCGCCCACGGCTTCCTGATCTTCCCGATCAGCGCCTGGCTGGTGTGGCGCCAGCGCGCGACGCTCGCGCGCCTGCCGGTGGCGCCGGACTGGCGGGCGCTCGCGGCGCTGGCGCTGCTCACCGCCGGCTGGCTCGCCGCGCGCCAGGCCGACATCCTCGTCGGCGAGCAGCTCGCCTTCGTGCTCATGGTGCCCGCGCTGGTGTGGCTCGCCGCGGGCGCGGCGGTGGTGCGGCGGCTCGCCTTCCCGCTCGGCTTCCTCGTCTTCGCGGTGCCCATGGGCGAGGCGCTGGTGCCGCCCATGATGGACTTCACCGCCGACTTCACGGTCGCGCTGCTGCGCCTGACGGGCATCCCCGTCTACCAGGAGGGCACCTTCTTCAGCATCCCCACGGGCGACTGGTCCGTGGTCGAGGGCTGCAGCGGCGTGCGCTACCTGATCGCCTCCGTGACCCTCGGCACGCTCTACGCCTACCTCACCTACCGCGCCTTCTGGCGGCGCGCGCTGATGGTGGCGCTCTCGGCGCTGGTGCCCATCGTGGCGAACGGGCTCCGCGCGTACATGATCGTCATGATCGCGCACCTCAGCGACATGAAGCTCGCGCTCGGCGTCGATCACTTCATCTACGGCTGGGTCTTCTTCGGCATCGTCATGTTCCTGCTCTTCTGGCTGGGCACGCTGTGGCAGGAGCGCGACGCCCCGCCCGCTCCGCCCGCCGCGCCGGCGCGGGCATGCCGCGTCGCCCCGGCCGCGCGCCTGCTCGCCGCGGCGGCGGCGGGCCTCGTGGTGCTCGGCACCGGGCCGGCCACGGCCGCCTGGCTCGACCGCAGCGTGCGCGCGGCGGTCGCGCCGCCGCTCGCGCTGCCGGCGCGCCTTGGCCCCTGGCAGGCCACGGACGAGTTCACGGCCTTCGCGCCGCGCTACGTCGGCCCGCTCCTCACGGTGCGGCGCGCCTACACGGACGGCGGCGCGCCGGTGCTGGTGCACCTCGCCTGGTACAGCGGCCAGCGCCAGGGGGCCGAGCTCGCCAGCAGCGCCAACGTGCTCGTGCCCCAGAAGCATCCCGTGTGGCGCCAGCCCTGGGAGCGCGACGCCGAGGGCGCGGGGCTCACGGTGCGCGAGGCCCTGCTGCGCTCGACCGCCGGCGAGACGCTGCTCGCCTGGCGCCTGATGTGGGTGGACGGGCGCTACGTCTCCCGCCCGCTCGAGGCCAAGCTGCTCGAGGCGTGGGCGGCGCTGCGCGGGCGCCGGCGCGACGGCGCGGGCGTCGTGCTGCTCACGCCGGCCGGCGAGGACCTCGGCGAGGCGCGCGCGCGGCTCGCCGCCTTCCTCGGCGAGCTGCGCGGCCCGCTCGGGACGCTGCTCGCGCGCGCGGCAGGGGAGGGGGGGGCGTGAGCGACCGCCGTCCCCTCGTCGCCCACGTCATCTACCGCCTGCAGACGGGCGGGCTCGAGAACGGCCTGGTCAACCTGATCAACCGCCTCCCGCACGAGCGCTTCCGCCACGCCGTCGTCTGCCTGACGGAGGCCACGGCCTTCGCCGGGCGCATCGAGCGCGACGACGTGCGCGTGCACGAGCTGCACAAGCGCGCGGGCAACGACCCGGCGCTCGCCTGGCGCCTGTGGCGGCTGTTCCGCGAGATGCGTCCGGCCATCGTCCACACCCGCAACCTCGCAGCGCTCGAGGCCCAGCTCCCGGCGGCGCTCGCCGGCGTGCCCTGCCGCATCCACGGCGAGCACGGCTGGGACGTGCACGACCCGGACGGGCGCAGCCGCCGCTACCGCCTGGTGCGGCGCCTGTACCGCCCCTTCGTGCACCGCTACGTCACGGTCTCGGCCCACCTGCGCGGCTACCTCGTCGGCCACGTGGGCGTCGCCCGCGAGCGCGTCGAGACCATCTGCAACGGCGTCGACACCGCGCGCTTCCGTCCCGGCCGGCGCCGCGACCTGCTGCCCGCGGGCTTCGCCGGCGAGGACGACGTGGTCTGCGGCTGGGTCGGGCGCATGGAGGCCATCAAGGATCCGGTGGCGCTCGCGCGCGCCTTCGCGGCCGCGCGCCGCGGCGGCGGGGCGGGCGCGCGCCTGCGGCTCGTCATGGTCGGCGACGGCAGCGAGCGCGCGGCGGTCGAGCGCGCGCTCGCCGCGGAGGGCGCGCGCGGAGCGGCGTGGCTTCCGGGCGCGCGCGACGACGTCGCCGAGCTCATGCGCGCCTTCGACCTCTTCGTGCTGCCCTCGCGCGCCGAGGGCATCTCCAACACCATCCTCGAGGCGATGGCCACGGGGCTTCCCGTCATCGCCACCCGCGTCGGCGGCAACCCCGAGCTCGTCGAGGAGGGCATCACGGGCACGCTCGTGCCGCCGCGCGATGCGCAGGCGCTCGCCGCCGCCCTCGCGCGCTACGCCGGCGACGCGCCGCTGCGCGAGGAGCAGGGGCGCGCGGCGCGCGAGCGCGCCGAGCTGCGCTTCTCCATCGCCCACATGGTGCGCCGCTACGAGTCGCTCTACGGGCGCATGCTCGTCGAGCGCCTCGGCGGCGCGCCGGCGGGCCAGCCGGGCGGGGCGGCCTGAGCCGTGTGCGGGATCGCGGGCCTGTTCGACACCCGGATGCGGCGCGAGCCGCCGGAGGCGCTGCTCGCGCGCATGACGGACGTGCAGGCCCACCGCGGCCCCGACGGGCGCGGCCTGCACCGCGAGCCCGGCGTGGGGCTCGGTCACCGGCGCCTTTCCATCATCGATCTCGCCGGCGGCGCCCAGCCCATGTGCAACGAGGACGGCACCGTCTGGGTCACCTACAACGGCGAGATCTACAACTTCCGCGAGCTCGCCGCCGAGCTCGCGCGCCTCGGGCACCGCTTCCGCACGCGCTGCGACACCGAGGTCATCGTCCACGCCTGGGAGCAGTGGGGCGAGCGCTGCGTCGAGCGCTTCCGCGGCATGTTCGCCTTCGCCGTATGGGACCGCGGCGCCGATACGCTCTTCCTCGCCCGCGACCGCCTCGGCATCAAGCCGCTGCACTACGCGCTGCTGCCTGACGGCTGGCTCGCCTTCGGCTCCGAGCTCAAGGCGCTCGCCGTGCTGCCGGCGCTGCCGCGCGGCCTCGACGAGAGCGCGGTCGAGGACTACCTCGCCCTCGGCTACGTGCCGGATCCCAAGACCATCTACGCCGCCGCGCGCAAGCTGCCGCCCGCCCACACGCTGACGGTCCGGCGCGGCCGCCCGCTCCCCGCCCCGCGGCGCTACTGGCGCCCCGCCTTCGAGGCCGGCGCGCGCCTCGCGCCGGCGGCCGCGGCCGAGGCGCTGGCCGAGCGCCTGCGCGAGGCGGTGCGCATCCGCCTGGTGGCCGAGGTGCCGCTCGGCGCCTTCCTCTCGGGCGGCGTGGACTCGAGCAGCGTGGTGGCGATGATGGCCGCCGAGTCCGAGGGCCCCGTGCGCACCTGCGCCATCGCCTTCGACGAGGCCGGCTTCGACGAGTCGGAGCACGCCGCGCGCGTCGCCCGCCACTGCGGCACCGAGCACCACGTCGAGCGCGTGCGCCCCGACGACCTCTGCCTCGTCGACGAGCTCGCCGGCCTCTACGACGAGCCCTTCGCCGACAGCTCGGCGCTGCCGACCTGGAAGGTCTGCGAGCTCGCGCGCCGCCACGTCACGGTCGCCCTCTCGGGCGACGGCGGCGACGAGTGCTACGCCGGCTACCGGCGCTACCGCTGGCACATGCGCGAGGAGCGCGTCCGCCGCCTGCTGCCGCTCGCGCTGCGGCGCGCGCTCTTCGGTCCCCTCGGCCGGGTCTATCCCAAGCTCGACCGCGCGCCCCGGCCCCTGCGCGCCAAGACCACGCTGCAGGCCCTCGCGCGCGACAGCCTCGAGGCCTACTTCGAGAACTTCGCCCTGCTGCCGGCGCCGCTGCGCCGCCGCCTCGCCAGCGCGCGCCTGCGCCGCCGCCTCGCCGGATACCGCGCCCTCGAGGTCATGCGCGCCCACGCCGCCGAGGCCCCGGAGCACCCGCTCTCGCGGGTGCAGTACGTGGACCTCATGACGTATCTGCCGGGCGACATCCTGACCAAGGTCGACCGCGCCAGCATGGCGCACGCCCTCGAGGTGCGCGTGCCGGTGCTCGACCACCGCCTGGTCGAGTGGGCCTGCGCGCTGCCGCCCGAACTCAAGCTGCGCGGCATGGAGGGCAAGTGGATCCTCAAGAAGGCCATGGAGCCCTGGCTGCCGCACGAGATCCTCTACCGGCCGAAGATGGGCTTCGCCGTGCCGCTCGCGCGCTGGTTCCGCGGCCCGCTGCGCGAGCGCGTGCGCGCCGCCCTGCTCGGGCCCGTGCTGGGCGATGCCGGCCTCGTCGACCGCGCCACGGTGGCAACGCTGGTCGACGACCACCTCGCCGGCCGCCGCGACCACAGCGCCGCCATCTGGGCGCTCCTCATGCTCGAGGCCTTCCTGCGGCGCGAGGCCGGCGAGCCCGCGCGCGAGACCCCGGCGGCCCTCGCGGGAGGCGTCGCATGAGCGCCGCGCCCGCGCCCGACGCCGCCACGGGCCGCGGCGTGCTGCTGCTGGTCGGCATGCCGCGCTCGGGCACCACCTGGACGGGAAAGCTCCTGGACGCGCACCCCGACACGCGCTACCTGCACGAGCCCGACAGCACCCGCCGCATTCCCGTGGACCTGGCGGCCGAGACGGCCGGCCCGGCCGAGGCGGCGGCGGTGCGCGAGTGGCTGCGCGCCGCGCTCGCCGACCGCAGCGCGCGCGTCAACGGCAAGCTGCCGCTGTTCCGCAAGCGCTGGCGCGGGCCGCTGGAGGCGCTCCGCCACCGCGCGAGCGTCTACGGCGCCAAGCTCGCCGCGCGCCGCGGCGTCGCCCGCCCCGTGCACGTGGGCCGTCGGGCCGAGGGCGCGCCCACCGTCTGGAAGTCGATCGAGTCGCTCGCCCGCCTCGGCGCCCTGCTGGACGCCCTGCCCGAGCTGCGCGTGGCCGTGCTCGTGCGCCATCCCTGCGGCTACGTCGCCTCCGTGCTGCGCGGCGAGCGCATGGGGCGCTTCTCGGACACGGTGCGCGCCGCCGACGACTGGGGCGTGCTCGAGCGGCTGCTCGCGACGCAGGCCGCGCGCGCCATCGGCGTCACGCGGCGCGACCTCGCCGCCGAGCCCGCCGAGGGGCGCCTCGCCTGGCGCTGGGTGCTGGCGCACGCGGCGGCGCTCGCGGCGGCCGCGCGCGCCGGCGGCGGCCGCGTGCGGCTGGTGCACTACGAGGACTGCTGCCGCGACCCCGCGGGCGCGGCCGGGGCGATGCTCGGCCTGCTCGGGCTCGGGCCCCATCCGCAGGTGCGGCGCTTCGCCGAGGAGAGCACCCGCGGCGACGGCGGCGGCTACTACGGCGTGCGCCGCGACCCCGCGCGGGCGGCGGCGCGCTGGCGCGAGGAGCTGCCCGAGGCCGTGCAGCGGCGCGTGCTCGCCATCGTCCGCGAGGCCGCGCCGCCGCCCCTCCACGCCGAGGCCGCCTGAGATGCGCATCCTGCACGTGCTGGACCACTCGGTGCCGCTGCAGAGCGGCTACAGCTTCCGCACGCGCGCCATCCTCGAGCGCCAGCGCGCGCGCGGCTGGCAGACCTTCCACCTCACCGGGCCCAAGCACTACGGCGCGACGGCGGCGGTCGAGGAGGTCGACGGCCTGCGCTTCCACCGCACCCCGCCGGTGGGCGGCCTCGCGGGGCGCCTGCCGGTGGCCGGCCAGCTCGCCGCCATCGCCGCGCTGGCGCGGCGGCTGGAGGAGGTCGCGCGCGAGGTGCGTCCGGACCTGATCCACGCGCACTCGCCCGCCCTCGACGGCGTCGCGGCGCTGCGGGTGGCGCGGCGCCTGGGGCTGCCCGTGGTCTACGAGGTGCGCGCCTTCTGGGAGGACGCGGCCGTGGACCACGGCACGGCCACCCCCTGGGGCCCGCGCTACCGCGCCACGCGCGCGCTCGAGACCTGGGTGCTGCGCCGGGCCGACGCGGTGGTCGCCATCTGCGAGGGCCTGCGGCGCGACATCCTCGCCCGCGGCATCGCGCCGGAGCGCGTCGCGGTGGTGCCGAACGCCGTCGTCCCGGAGCGCTTCGCCGGCGCCGCGCGCGACGAGGCGCTCGCCGCCGAGGCGGGCCTCGGGCCGGGGCCGGTCGTCGGCTTCATCGGCTCCTTCTACGCCTACGAGGGCCTGCCGCTGCTGGTCGAGGCCTTCGCGCGGGTGGCGCCGCGCCACCCCGGCGCGCGCCTCCTGCTCCTCGGCGGCGGGCCCGACGAGGACGCCGTGCGCGGGGCGGTCTCGCGCGCGGGGCTGGGCGCGCGGGCCGTGCTCCCGGGGCGCGTGCCCCACGACGAGGTGATGCGCTGGTACGGGCTGGTGGACGTCTTCGCCTATCCGCGCCGCTCCATGCGCCTGACCGAGCTGGTCACCCCGCTCAAGCCGCTCGAGGCCATGGCCGCGGGCCGCGCCGTGGTCGCCTCCGACGTGGGCGGCCACCGCGAGCTGGTGCGCGACGGCGAGACCGGCATCCTGTTTCCCGCCGGCGACGTGGCGGCGCTCGCCGGCGCGCTCGACCGCGTGCTGGGCGACGCCGCCCTGCGCGCGCGGCTCGGCGAGGCCGGGCGCGCCTTCGTGCGCCGCGAGCGCACCTGGGAGGCGAGCGTGGCGCGCTACGCGCCGGTCTACGAGGCCGTGCTCGGCCGGGGAGGGCAGCGTGCCGCCGCGTGAGCGCGGGCCGGCCGTGGTCGTGCTCTCGAGCCTCTTCCCGAGCGCGGTGCGCCCGCGCGCGGGGCTGTTCGTGCGCGAGCGGATGTTCCGCGTGGCGCGGCGGCTGCCGCTGACCGTGGTCTCGCCGGTGCCGTGGTTCCCGGGCCAGGGGCTGCTCCGCCTGCTGCGGCCGGGCTACCGCCCGATGCCGCCGCGGCGCGAGGTGCAGGAGGGCATCGAGGTGCATCACCCGCGCTTCCTCGCCCTGCCCGCGGTGGGGCGCTGGCTCGACGGCTGGTCCATGGCGCTCGCCTGCCTGCCGCTGCTCGCGCGCCTGCGGCGGGAGGGCAGGCTCGAGGTGCTCGACGCCCATTTCGGCTACCCCGACGGCTTCGCCGCCGCCTGGCTCGGGCGCAGGCTCGGCGTGCCGGCCGTCGTCACGCTGCGGGGCACCGAGGTGCCGCTCTCGCGCACGCGCCTGCGCGGGCGGCTGCTCGCGGCGGGGCTGCGGCGCGCGGCGCGCGTGCTCGCGGTGAGCGCCTCGCTCGCGCGCCTCGCGCGCGCGCTCGGCGTGCCGGGCTCGCGCATCGAGGTCGTCCCCAACGGCGTGGACGGCGAGCGCTTCCGTCCCGCCGACCGCCGCGCCGCGCGCCGCCGCTTCGGGCTGCCGGAGGAGGCCAGGGTGCTGGTCACCGTCGGCGGGCTGTGCGAGCGCAAGGGCTTCCATCGCGTGATCGAGCGCCTGCCGGGCATCGCGCGGCGCTTCCCGGACGTGCACTACCTCGTCGTCGGCGGCCCCTCGCCCGAGGGCGACTGGTCGGGGCGGCTGCGCGCGCTCGCCGCCCGGCTCGGGGTCGCCGGCCGGGTGCGCTTCGCGGGCGAGCTCGCGCCGGAGGACCTGCGCTGGGCGCTGTCGGCGGCGGACGTCTTCGTCCTCGCCAGCCGCAACGAGGGCTGGGCCAACGTCCTGCTCGAGGCCATGGCCTGCGGGCTGCCGGTGGTCGCCACCGACGTCGGCGGCAACCGCGAGGTGGTCTGCCGTCCGGAGCTCGGGATCATCGTCCCCTTCGGCGACGGCGGGGCGCTGGAGGCGGCGCTGGTCGAGGCGCTCGGACGGACGTGGGACCGCGCCGCGATCCGCGCCCACGCCCTCGCCAACGGCTGGGAGGGGCGCGTGGCGCGGCTCGAGGCGATCTTCCGCGAGCTGGCGGGGACGGGCGCGGCGCGCGGCGAGGCCGCCGGCGCGCCCCGGCGCAGGGCGGAGGCGGCATGAGCGCGGGGCTCGTGCGGCGCATCGGCCGGCGCGTGCGGCGGGGCTCGCGGCTCGCCCTCAAGCGCGCGGTGCAGCGCGCGCGGCCGCGCCGCGGCGGCGAGCCGCCGCTCACGCTGCTCGTCGCCGGCGTGCAGCGCTCCGGCACGAACATGGTCATGGACGTGCTCGAGCGCAGCCTCGAGACCGACGTCTACCACGAGCGCGACCCGCGCGCGTTCGACAACTACGAGATGCGCCCGCTGGAGGTGATCCGGGGGCTGCGCGCGCGCACGCGGGCGCGCGTGTTCGTCGTCAAGGCCCTGTGCGAGCTCGACCACCTCACCTTCCTCATGGACCGGCTCGCGCCCGCGCGCGCCGTGTGGGTGGTGCGCGACTGGCGCGACTCGGTGCGCTCGCAGCTCCGCTCCTTCCCGCGCCATCCGGGCTGGATCCGGCGCACGCTGGCCGACCCCGCCGCCGGCGGCTGGATCGGGCGCGGGCTCATGGGCAGCGGCCTGCTCGAGCGCGCCCGCCGGCTCGCCCGCGAGGACATGGACGACGTCAGCGCCGCGGCGCTCTTCTGGTGGTTCCGCAACCAGCTCTTCTTCGAGCAGGGCCTCGAGCGCGACGCCCGCGTGCTCGTGGTGCGCTACGAGGACCTCGTGCGGCGCCCCCTGAGCGGCTTCGGCGCGCTCTTCGCGCACGCGGGCCTCGCCTTCGACCCCATGTGGGCCGACGACGTCAGCCCGCGCTCGGTGGGCGCCGGCGCCGGCCTGGAGGCCGACGCGCCCATCGCCGCCGCCTGCGAGGCGCTCCTCGGACGCTTCGCGCGCATCGCCGAGGCGCGGCTGGAGGACGCGGCATGAGCCTCTACACGCGCATCGTGAGCGGCACGCTCTTCCCGCTCCACGAGCGGCTCAAGGGGCACGACACGGTGCGCGCGCGGCGCGCGCTCGAGCGCAGCCAGTGGCTGCCACCGGCGGAGCTCGAGGCCCTGCGGCTCGCGCGCCTGCGCCGCCTGCTCGCGCGCGCCGGCGCGCGCGTGCCCTACTACCGGGACCTGTTCCGGCGCCTGGGCTTCGATCCGGAGCGCGTGCGCGCGCTATCCGACCTCGAGCGCCTGCCCTTCCTCACCAAGGCCGAGATCCGCGCCCACGCCGAGGCGCTCAAGGCCGAGGACGCGCGCGGGCTCGCGCCCTTCAACACCGGCGGCTCGACGGGCGAGCCGCTCGTCTTCTGGATCGGGCGCGAGCGCGTCACCCGCGACGTCGCCGCCAAGTGGCGCGCCACGCGCTGGTGGGGCGTGGACATCGGCGACCGCGAGATCGTGGTCTGGGGCTCGCCCATCGAGCTCGGCGCCCAGGACCGCCTGCGCGAGCTGCGCGACCGCCTGCTGCGCACGCGCCTGCTGCCGGCCTTCGAGATGTCCGACGCGCGCGTGCGGGAGTACCTGGATACGATCCGGCGCTTCCGTCCGCGCATGCTCTTCGGCTACCCCTCGGCCATCGCGCACCTCGCGCGGCGCGCCGAGGCGTGGGGGCTGCGCATGGACGGGCTCGGCATCGCCGTCGCCTTCGTCACGGCCGAGCGCCTCTACGAGGACGACCGCGAGCGCATCGCCCGCGTCTTCGGCTGCCGCGTGGCCAACGGCTACGGCGGGCGCGACGCCGGCTTCGTCGCGCACGAGTGCCCCGAGGGGCGCATGCATATCACCGCCGAGGACGTCGTCGTCGAGATCGTCGACGCGCGGGGGCGCGCGCTGCCGCCGGGCGAGGCGGGCGAGATCGTCGTCACGCACCTCGCCACGGGCGACTTCCCCTTCATCCGCTACCGCACGGGCGACATCGGCGTGCTCGACCCCGAGCCCTGCCCCTGCGGCCGCTCGCTGCCGGTGCTCGCCGAGGTGCGCGGGCGGACCACGGACCTCGTCGTCGCCCGCGACGGCACGGTCATGCACGCGCTCGCGCTCATCTACGTGGTGCGCGAGGAGCCGGGCATCGAGCGCTTCCGCATCGTGCAGGAGAGCCTCGAGCGCACGGTGGTCGAGCTCGTGCCGGGCCACGGCTACGACCCCGCCTGCGCCGGGCGCATCCGCGACGGAATCGCCGCGCGCCTCGGCCCGGGCGTCACCGTGGAGGTGCGCACCGTCGAGCGCATCGCGCCCGCCCGCTCCGGCAAGCACCGCTACGTCGAGAGCCGCGTCGCGCCGCGGCTGGGAGCGGCGGCATGACCGCGAAATCCGGTTTGCAGTCTGCGGTCCGCAGTTTGCGGGGGAGCTCTTCCGGGCCCGAGACAGGACAACGGAAGTGGGAAGCAAATGAGGAATGTGGGAGCAAATGAGGAATGTGGGAGCGCCTTCCAGGCGCGATTCCTCAGCCTCTCTCCGGCCGAGGTCGCGGCAGGATGCCGCTCCCACAGAAAGGGGGGCAACAAGCAGCGAATGTGGGAGCGGCTTTCAGCCGCGACTGTGCGGGCCCGGGTCGGGGCTGGAAGCCCCTACCACAACCGGGAGGTCGTTCCCGTCTCCCGTCTCCCGTCACCCGTCTCCCGTGCACTCCCGCGAAGCGGGCACGGCAGCCTGTCGGCCGCACGCCGCGGGCCGCGCACCGCAACCCGGCAATCAGCGCCGTGCGGCGAAGAACTCGCGCAGCAGGGCCCCGCAGGCCTCGGCGAGCATGCCCCCCGTCACCTCCACCCGATGGTTCAGGAAGGGAAGCGTAAAGGCGTCGAGGCGGCTTCCGGCCACACCCGTCTTCGGGTCCGGGGCGCCGTAGACGAGGCGCGCGAGGCGCGCGTGCACCAGCGCGCCCGCGCACATGAGGCAGGGCTCGAGCGTCACGTAGAGCGTCGCCCCCGGCAGGCGGTAGTTGCCCGCCGCGGCGGCGGCCGCGCGCAGGGCGACGACCTCGGCGTGGGCGGTGGGGTCCTTGCGCGAGATCGGGCGGTTCCAGCCCTCGCCGAGGAGCTCGCCGTCGCGCACCACCACCGCACCCACCGGCACCTCGCCCGCGGCGGCGGCCCGCCGCGCGAGCGCTAGGGCGCGCTCCATCCACTCGGCGTCGGTCACGGCGGCCGGCGGCGTGCCCTCCCGTGCCCTACTCCCACTCGATGGTCGCGGGCGGCTTGCCCGAGATGTCGTAGGCGACGCGCGAGACGCCCGCGACCTCGTTGACGATGCGGCGCGAGACCAGGTCGAGGAAGTCGTAGGGGAGCCGGGCCCAGCGCGCGGTCATGAAGTCCGTGGTCTCCACCGCGCGCAGGGCGATGACGTAGTCGTAGCGGCGCGCATCGCCCATGACGCCCACCGAGCGCACCGGCAGGAATACGGCGAAGGCCTGGCTGACCTTGTCGTAGAGGTCGTGGCGGCGCAGCTCCTCGATGAAGATGTGGTCGGCCCGGCGCAGGATCTCCGCGTACTCCCTGCGCACCTCGCCGAGGATGCGCACGCCCAGGCCCGGCCCCGGGAAGGGGTGGCGGTAGACCATGTCGTATGGCAGGCCGAGCTCGACCCCGATGCGCCGCACCTCGTCCTTGAACAGCTCGCGCAGCGGCTCGAGCAGCTTGAGGCGCATCGCCGAGGGCAGACCGCCGACGTTGTGGTGCGACTTGATGACCTTGGCCTTGCCGGTGCGCGCGCCGGCCGACTCGATCACGTCCGGGTAGATCGTGCCCTGGGCGAGCCAGCGCACGTTGGGCAGCTTTTCCGCCTCGGCCTCGAAGACCTCGATGAAGGTGTGGCCGATGATCTTGCGCTTGCGCTCGGGGTCGGTGACGCCGGCGAGCGCCTCGAGAAAGCGCGCCTCGGCGTCCACCCGGATCACCTTCACGCCCATGTGACGCGCGAAGGTGCGCATGACCTGGTCGGCCTCGCCGAGGCGCAGCAGGCCGTTGTCGACGAACACGCAGGTGAGCTGGTCGCCGATGGCGCGGTGCAGCAAGGCGGCGACCACGGAGGAGTCCACGCCCCCGGAGAGGCCGAGCAGCACCTGATCCTCGCCCACCTGCTCGCGGATCGCGACGATGCTCTCCTCGATGATATTGCCGGGCGTCCAGAGGGTATCGCAGCCGCAGATCTCGACCACGAAGCGCTTCAGGATGCGCCCGCCCTGGCGGGTGTGCGTGACCTCGGGATGGAACTGCAGGCCATAGAAGCCGCGTTCCTCGTCCGCCATGCCGGCGATGGGCGCGGCCTCGGTGCTAGCCATCAGGCGAAAGCCCGGCGGCATCTCGACCACCTGGTCGCCGTGGCTCATCCAGACATCGAGCAGGCCCCAGCCCTCCGGGCTGGTGTGGTCCTCGATGTCGCGCAGCAGCCGCGTGTGGCCGCGGGCACGGACCTGGGCATAGCCGTATTCGTGGGTCTCGGCGCGAGTGACCATGCCGCCCAGCTGCACGGCCATGGTCTGCATGCCATAGCAGATACCCAGCACCGGAACACCCAGCCGGAACACCACCTCCGGCGCACGCGGGCTGCCCTCGTCGGTCACCGACCAGGGACCGCCCGAAAGAATGATGCCACGGGGCGAGAAGATGCGGATCGCCTCCTCGTCCATATCCCAGGGATGGATCTCGCAATAGACCCCGATCTCGCGGATGCGCCGGGCGATGAGCTGGGTGTACTGGGATCCGAAGTCCAGGATCAGGATGCGATGGGCGTGGATGTCGACGGTCATGGAATCAGTCACACCCGGTAGTTGGGCGCTTCCTTGACGATCTGCACATCGTGGACGTGGCTCTCGCGCATGCCGGCCCCGGTCACGCGCACGAACACCGGGCGGGTGCGCATCTCCTCGATGTTGGCGCAGCCGGTATAGCCCATGCTGGAACGCAGCCCTCCGAGCAGCTGATGGATGACGGGTTGCAGCGGCCCCTTGTAGGGCACCCGGCCCTCGATGCCTTCGGGCACCAGTTTTTCGGCCTCGGTGGATTCCTGGAAATAGCGGTCCGAGGAACCCTGCTGGGAGGACATGGCGCCCAGCGAGCCCATGCCGCGGTAGGTCTTATAGGAACGCCCCTGATACAGTTCCACCTCGCCCGGCGCCTCTTCGGTGCCGGCGAACATGCTGCCCATCATGATGGCATGGGCACCGGCGGCGATGGCCTTGGCGATGTCGCCGGAATAGCGGATGCCGCCGTCGGCGATCAGGGGCACGTCGGTGTCCTTCAACGCCTCGGCGACGTCGCTCACTGCCGTGATCTGGGGCACCCCCACGCCGGCGACGATGCGCGTGGTGCAGATGGAGCCCGGGCCGATGCCGACCTTCACGGCATCGGCGCCCGCATCGACCAGGTCGCGTGCCGCCGCCGCAGTGGCAATGTTGCCGCCGATGACCTGCACCTCCGGGAAGTGTTCCTTGACCCAGCGCACCCGGTCGAGCACGCCCTGCGAATGCCCGTGCGCCGTATCCACCACGATGACGTCCACACCTGCCGCCACCAGGGCCGCCACCCGTTCGTCGGTACCGGCGCCCACACCCACCGCGGCGCCGACGCGCAGCCGCCCGTGCTCGTCCTTGCAGGCATTGGGCTTGTCGGAGGCCTTCTGGATGTCCTTGACGGTGATCATGCCCTTGAGGTGGAAATCGTCGTCCACCACCAGC
>WFOW01000195.1 GCA_015487895.1 Gammaproteobacteria bacterium
GAAGCTATGCTCGTGCTCCGGGGGAGGCGGGGCGGCTGCTCGCCTCGGGGCCCGGAGCCGAGCGAACGGGGGACGCAGATGCGCGAGGGACGACGGAACGGTACCGCGACGTCGACGGGCTGCCGGACATGCTGGACCTGTGTCCGGGAGAGCCGCCGGCGCGGGTGTGCTGCGAGTACGGCATCGCGAACCACTGCGACCCGGACGGCGACTTCGTGGGGGAGGAGTGCGACCGGTGGCCGGCCGCCTGCAACTGGCTGGACCGCGACGGCGACGGGGTGGAGGACGTGCGGGACAACTGCCCCGGCGTGGCCAACGGCGGGCAGGAGAACTGCAACGCGGACGCCGAGGCGGCGGTGGGGGTGCCCGAGCGGGGCGATGCGTGCGACCCGACGCCGTGCGGCGAGACACGGCTCGCGATGCTGAGCGAGCGGGCGCCCTATCACCTGGTGGTCCACCTACGGGCCGGGCGGCGCGACCGGCTCGTGCCCGTGGCGCTGGGCTTCGGGGCAGGCCGCCTGGCGGCGGTGCAGCCGGCCAGCGGGCCCGGGGAGGTGGCCTTCGCGGTGGAGGAGGGCCGCGGCGGCCAGCGGGTTCGGCGGGTGCGCAGCCGGCGGCTCGGGCCGGCGGCGCGGTGGTGGGGCCGATGGTGCTTCCGCTGAGGTGGCTCGTCCGCAGGGCCATGCGGTCGTCGCGTTGCCTGGCGGCTGGACCTCCGGCGCACAAGCCATCCTCTGTCCGCATGGCGCCTCGGGCTCGCGTCGGGCTTGGCTGTCTGCTGCTGCTCGTGGGGGCCTGCCGTTGCGCCGGGGCGCCCGGCGCGGCGGGCCCGGGGCGGGATGCGACGGTCGAGCGGCCCGCCGACGCGCATCGCCCGCCGCGGCGGGAGGCGGCCGCGGAGGCCTCGACCGACGGAGGCGGCTGCGAGGCCGGGCCGGGCTGGCGGCCGGTGACGGTGCCCGAGGCCACGGGCGGCTGCGCCTTCGAGCGGGCCGCCTGCCCGGAGCGGTTCTGGACGCCGCGCTGGCGCGGCTGCGGCCCGGGGTGTCGGGCGTTGGAAGCGCCCGAGTACATGAAGATGGTCGTGACCCCGTTGGCCGGAGTCGCCGAAGGTCGTGGCCTCGTTGCTATCCTGCTGCAGCCAGACGGCCGGGCCTGGGACTACTTCGTGCTGCTCGACGTGGACGGCGGCGTGGTGGCCGCGTGGCGCAGCAAGAACACCCCCAATCGCTACCCTGGGTGTGGTGTCTCGACCCTGGCGATCGGCGAGGACCGGCTTGCCCTCGTGCTCTATGTGTGGCCGGAGCCCAGGCCGACGTCGCTCTACGACGTCGTCTACTACGGTGACCCGCTGCGACCCGAGACGCTCGACACGCCGCTGACGTTCTTCGAGAACGAGCTGCCCTACCGGAACGGGGAGCCGCAGGTCTTCAGCGTGGACCGTCTTCAGGAGATGGCCGTCAGCCGGGAGGTGATCGCGGGGCGCGTGGTGCCGCGCGACGAGCTGTGGCTCATCTCCCCGGAGGACGGCCACAAGGTGGTCCGCGGCGGCTACGGCGCCTCGGCGCAGGTGCCGGGCAGCCCGCAGGGGCACCTGGTGCAGGGTCCATGGGTCTACTGGAACCCCTGGTCGAGCGGTGCAACCATCGGGGTGGCGCGGGCCAGCCTGACCGAGCCGGGCGCCTACGTGCTGCACGAGCCGGGGGCGCGGCTCTACTACGGGCTGGACAGCCAGTGGGTGGTGTGGCTGGCGGGCTACGGCTGGGGCGGCCCCGAGGAGGGCTTCGAGCGGATGGACCTGTGGGTCGCGCCCTACCGGCCCGACGGGCGCTGGGAAGGGCGCAAGCTCATCGAGGACGTGCAGGCGGTGGCCAGCCCGAACCTCGTCTACTGGCAGGTCAGCGGCGGCTACGCCACCTCCGTGACCTACGACGAGACGGTCCGACGCTGGCAGGTCTGGGCGGTGCGGCTGCCCGACGGACCGCTGCTGCGCTGGCAGGGCAGCGCCCGGGCCCCGTGGGCGCCCAAGGTGCTCTGGGTGCACGACGGCAAGGTGGCCGTGCAGGGCTACTGGGGCGGGGAGCGGACGGCCGTGGTGCTGGAGCTGAGCAGCTTCCAGCAGGTGCCCATGACCGCCTCCGGGACCTCGGCCGGGGGCTGAGGCGCTGCGCCTGGCCGCGCCCCTGCGAAGCATTCCCCCGCTCGTCGCGGCGGACCGGCGCTCCGCGGTCGGGACGACATCGGATGGGGTCGGTGGCCCCTTTGCGACGCGCGAACGCTCCATCCGACGAGGAGGTGCTTTTCGAGGCGAGGTGCGAGCGGTTGCCGCGGCCGGGTGGCAGACCTACGTTGGGCGGCGAAGGCGGGCGAGGCCGCGGGCCGGGGCCCGTCGCTTGGAGTGGTCGCTTCAGCGCGCGCCGTCGCCGGGCGGCGAGCGAGAGCAGCGGGCGCCGGCGGCCGGGCCGGCGGCGCCGGGAGAAGTGCAGAAGATGCCGACCTACGAGTACGAGTGCAAGGCCTGCGGGCACCGGTGGGAACTCGTGCAGCGGATCACGGAGGATCCGGTCAAGACGTGCCCCAAGTGCGACGCGCCGCAGGCCAAGCGGCTCATCAGCCAGGGCAACTTCATCCTGAAGGGCGGCGGCTGGTACGCCGACCTCTACTCGGGGCCCTCCAACAAGTCCGGCTCCTCCGGCAAGGGGGGCAGATCGGCCGGAGGCGGCGCCTCGAGCAAGGAGAGCGCCTCGTCCGGCTCCTCGTCGGACTGACCGAGCCTCGGAGCGGCCTTCAGAGGGGCTGCAGGAAGCTCGCCACGATCCGCTTGCGCCCCGCCTCGGGGAAGAAGACCGTGGCGCGCGGCGGCGAGGCGGCCTCGACCTCCTCGACGCGGCCCTCACCGAACTTGGGGTGCAGCACCCGCATGCCGGGCTGCAGCCCGGTCGAAGCGGGCGTCGCGGCGCCGTGCACGGCCTCCGGGTCGCCCGCGTCCCAGGTGGCGCGCGATGCCGCCCTCCCGAAGGCCGGC
>WFOW01000196.1 GCA_015487895.1 Gammaproteobacteria bacterium
CCGCACCCCGCACCTCGCCGTCCAGCAGCACGCGGTTGGCGGCGCCAGCCACGGCGCAGGCTCAGGAAGCCGCGCCTTCCCCGTCGCCGTTCCCCTCCGCCGCGCCCGCCGCCGGAGCCTCGGCCTCCGCCGTCTCGGCCGGCGCAGCCTCCGCCGCCTCGCCGGGCTTCGCCGCACGCGGGGCCTCCTCGCGCTGCTCGCGCGCCTTGCGCTGCTCCTTCTCCTCCTTGGCCTTCGCCATCGGCGAGGGCTCGGTGATCGCCTTGTCGCGGCGGATCACCAGGTGGCGGAGCACGGCGTCGCTGAAGCGGAAGGCGCTCGTCAGCTCGTCCAGGGTCTCCTTGTCGCACTCGATGTTCATGAGCACGTAGTGCGCCTTGTGGACCTTCTGGATGGGATAGGCGAGCTGGCGGCGGCCCCAGTCCTCGAGGCGGTGGATGCGGCCCCCGCGCTGCTCCACGGTCGAGCGGTAGCGCTCGATCATGGCCGGGACCTGCTCGCTCTGGTCCGGATGGACCAGGAAGACGATCTCGTAGTGTCGCATGTCGCTCCCCTCGGTCTGCGGCCTCCCGGCGGCGCCGGTGAGGCAAGGAGGTCTTCGGCCCGTCCGCGGTGGCGAGGTCGCGCCGCGGCCCACCATGCGCCGCACGCCCCCCGCGGAGGGCCGCCTATTCTAGGCGCAGCAGCGTCCCCGGGAAAGCCTCGGGACGCGGGCGGGCCCGGTCAGGCCTGCTGGCCGCCCGGCGGGAGCTGGAGGTCGGCGAGATGCGCCGGCGGCGCCTCGTGGTCGGGCTGGCGGTAGTCGCGCGGGTCGAGGCAGCGGTCGTACAGGGCGCGCTCGATGCGGATCCAGTCGGTGCGGTCGATGCCCCGGCGGTTGCGGCTGTCGGCGCTGCACGGGTAGGCGCTGGCGATCTTGAGCCAGCGCTGCTGGGCGGCGGCGATGTGGCGCAGCTCCGTGGCGACCTCGGTCAGCGCCTGGTCCTGGCTGAAGACGAGCGCCACGTCGTAGGCGCGCTCGTGCGCCAGCCGCACGATGTCGAGGGCGATGCGGATGTCGATGCCCTTGCCCTGGCCGGGGAGCGTGCGCCGCCCGCCGCGCGCGCCCTCGCCGCCCTGGCCGCGGCCGCCCTGGCGGTAGCGCAGCGGGCGGGCGTGCACGCGCACCCCGGCCTCCTGCATCACCTGCATCTTGCGGCGCCAGAAGCTGTGCCAGTAGGGGTTGTCCTGCGCCGAGGGGACGCCGGTGTAGAAGTGCACCTCGCCGAGCCGCCAGCCCTGGCGCATGCACACGGTGCGCGCCAGGCACACGACGTCGTAGTTCGGATAGGGGTAGCCGAAGGACTCGCGGGCGGCGTGGAAGAGGTCCTGGCCGTCGACGAAGGCGACGGCGCGCGGCTCCTGGGGCTCTGCAGGCATGACGATGGATCCCGTCTCCGCACAAGGGGCAAAGGGGCCGCCGCAGCGGCCGCGCCAAGGCTAGCGGCCGCCCGCCTCCGGGTCAACCGCACGGTTCGTGGGCTCCCCCTCGCCCTCCAGCCCGCGGCCGGGCTCGTGCGCGACGACGATGCCCTCGAGCCCGAGCGCGCGCGCGAGCCGCGCGCGCAGCGCCTCGGCCTCCGCGCGCGTGGGCTCCGGTCCCACCCGCACGCGCCAGGCGCGCACGCCGCCCTCGCCCGCGTAGGGCTCGACGAAGGCCGGCTGGCCCTTGGCGCGCAGCCGCGCCCGCAGGGCGAGCGCGTTCTCGCGCTTGGCGAAGCTGCCCACCTGCACCGCCCAGCCGAAGCGCCCGTCGGCCTCGAGGCGCGCCGGCGCCTCGGCGCGGGCGCGCACCTTCGCGGCCTCGCCCTCGTCCGGCAGCGGCACCTCGATCGGCGGGGGCGGCTCCGGCACCGAGGCCGGCAGCTCCGTGACGCCCTCGCCGTCGAGCCTGTCTCTTATACACATCT
>WFOW01000197.1 GCA_015487895.1 Gammaproteobacteria bacterium
CCCATGCCGCTGCGCCCGTCCGCGCCTGTCCCGCTTCCGGTAAGCTTAGCGCGCAGGCGCGCGGGGCAGCGCGCGCACGTCCCGGCCTCGCGCCGGAGTGGAGATCGAGCAGGGGGAGTCATGTTCGAGCCGAAGGGGGTCATGCGCCGGTTGCATACCGGGGTCTTGCTCGGCATGGTGCTCGCCATGGCCACGGCGGCGCTCGTCGCGGGCTGCGAGCGCGGGGGCGGGGAGCCGCAGGCGCGAGGGCCGAAGCCCGCCGCCCCCACCATCCGCGCCAGCACTCCCTTCGGGGGTGCGACGGGCAATATCGTGGGCGAGGTCTTCCACCTGCCCGAGGGCACCGACCGCCTTCCGGACTTCGACCGCCTGCGGCCCGTGGGGCACCTGCGCACCGATCGTTTCGACGTGCCGGAACGGGATTTCGACAAAGGCTTCCCGGGCGTGACCGACCGCATCGAATGGTTCGGCCTGCGCTACCGCGGCGCCTTCGCGGTCCGCCGCGCGGGCCGCTACCGCTTCCGCCTGATCAGCGACGACGGCGCGCGCCTCATCATCGATGGCCGCATCGTCATCGATAACGATGGCATCCATCCGCCCCAGGCGGCCGAAGGCGAGGTCCAGCTCACGGCCGGCCGGCACACGCTCGAGCTGCAGTACTTCCAGGGACCGCGCTACCAGGTTGCGCTCCAGCTCCAGATCCTCTGCGGCGGGTCATGGCGCGTCTGGACCACGGCGCTGCTCGCGGGCGAGGAAGGTGCCGCCTGCGCGCTGGGTCCAGGTGACGCCCTGGTCTTCGACACCAACTGGGGCCGCATGACCCTGCGCCCGCTGCCGGGCGGCGGCTACGAGGGCGAGTACGAGACCGACGAGGGCCGCATCCGGCTGCGCCCCGCGGGGAAGGACGGCACCTACACCGGCATCTGGAGCGAGACCGACGCCGACCGCCGCTGCGCCGAGGCCCGCGACGGCCGGCACCACTGGGGCTGGGTGCGGCTGCGCTTCGAACCGGACATGAGCGGCTTCGGCGGCGAGTGGGGCTACTGCGAGGAGCCGGAGGCCGCCGGAGGGTGGCATGGCACCCGCGTCACCTCGAAGTAAGGCGTACGGGGGCTGAAAGGGCGGGGACGGGCGTGCGATGAGCGACCAGGCATCCGGGGAAGGCTTCGTCGCGCTCGGCATCGCGGTGCTGACGGTCTCGGACACGCGCACCGAGGCCGACGACCGCTCCGGCGCCTACCTGGCCGAGGCGGTGCAGGCGGCCGGCCACCGCCTCGCGGCGCGCCGCATCGTGCCCGACGACCGCTACCGCATCCGCGCCGAGCTCTCGGCCTGGATCGCCGACCCCGCCGTGCAGGCGGTGCTGGTGACGGGCGGCACCGGGCTTACGGGGCGCGACGTGACGCCCGAGGCCGTCCGTCCCCTGCTCGACCGCGAGATCGAGGGCTTCGGCGAGCTCTTCCGCTGGCTCTCCTACGAGGAGATCGGCACCTCGACGCTGCAGTCGCGGGCGCTCGCGGGCGTTGCCAACGGCACCGTGATCTTCTGCCTGCCGGGCTCGACCGGCGCCTGCCGCACGGCCTGGGAGCGCATCGTGCGCCACCAGCTCGACCGCCGCACCCGCCCCTGCAACCTGGCAGAGCTCCTGCCGCGCCTCACGGAGCGCTGAGCCGCGCCCCGAGCGCCTCCTCGAGCGCCGGCAACGCGCGCCGCACCGCCGCGCGCCCCTCGGCGATCGCCTCGCGCGCGCGGTGGAACTCCATCAGCCCGATGTGCGCCAGCCGCGGCAGGACCACGGCCTCGGGCGGGTCGCCCGCCATGCGCGAGCGCGTGATGCGGTCCTGCATGATGTTGATGGCGCCGGCGACGACCTCGAGCAGGCCGGGCCCGCGCGGGCGCGCCTCGAGCAGCGCCCGCACGCGCGCCGGGGCCCGTGCCTTGAGGTAGCCCGCCACCTCCTCGCGCAGGCGCCCGAGGAGGGCGCCGTCGAGGCTCTCCTGCACGCGCACGGCGCGGGCCTGCGGCCTGCGCACGATGTCGCCGTTGAGGTTGACGGCCACCACCACCTCGGCGCCGAGGGCGCGGCACAGGGAGACCGGCACCGGGTTCACGAGCCCGCCGTCCACCAGCCATCGGTCTCCATGGCGCACCGGGGTGAACAGGCCCGGCAGCGCGATGGAGGCGCGCACGGCCTCGGCGAGGGGGCCCTCCGTGAACCAGACCTCGCGCCCCGTGTCGAGCTCGGTCGCCACCGCCCCGTAGCGCACGGCGAGCGCCTCGATGGGGGGCAGCTCCGCGTGCTCGGTGAAGAAGGCCATGAGCCGCTCGCCCTCGATGAAGCCGCCGCCCGCGAAGCTGACGTCGAGGAAGCGCACCACGTCGCGCCAGGTGAGGCCGCGCAGCCAGCGCTCGAGCGCGCCGAGGTGGCCGGCGGCGTAGGCCGCGCCCACCAGCGCGCCGATGGAGCTCCCGCACACCACCGCCGGGCGCACGCCGGCGCGCTCGAGCGCGCGCAGCACGCCCACGTGCGCCCACCCGCGCGCCGAGCCGCTGCCCAGCGCCACACCGACGCGCGGCCCGTCCCCCTCGCCCGCCGCTGCTGCCATGGCGCGATTATGGACGCCGCGCGGGGGCCGCGCACCCGTGCTAAGGTTGCGCCGCCATGGCGACCGCCCAGCCCCTCGCCGTCCCCCCGCTGCCCCCCGGCGCGCTGCTGCCGGACTACG
>WFOW01000198.1 GCA_015487895.1 Gammaproteobacteria bacterium
GAAACACACCGGGCCACCGCCGTGCCGGACGCCAGCCCTGGTTCTCCTGCGCGGGCGGGAGCCACTCGAGGCGGGCGGGGTCGAGCAGCCGTCCGAGGGCGACCCTCGTGGTGCCGCCGCGACCCGTGACCAGCGCTGTGCCGCGCATGGCCACGTTTTCCGGCGCCACGATGACGATGCCGGGCGCCTGGCCGCTGTGCGGGTCGGGCGGCTCGGTTATCGAAATGATCTGCGGGGGAGTCGTGCCAGAGGCGCGCACCACGGCAAGCCGAACCCAGACGTTGTGGCCGGGACGCCAGCTCGTCTGGTCCGTCCATTCGAGCAGCCAACTTTCGCCGCCCAGCGCGGCGAGGCGCGGCTCGCCACCCAGCACGCGCAGCGACCTGGCCCGGCCGGGGTGGATCGGGCGCTGCCCCCATCCCCATCCTGGCGTGTAGCCGAGCCATCGCTTGGCGTGTGTTCGGCTGTAGGTAAGTGCCCAGACCCGGGCTTCGGAAGGTTTCCCGTCGGCATGCAGGATGGCGAGCCGCAGCTCGTAGAAGCCGTCCGTGGCCACGTGCTGCCAGACGATGGCGAACCGGTGCCCCGCCGCGGCAACCGCCGGGAGCGCCTGGTTGCGGGGACCGGCGTCGATGGGCACGCCGCCGGGATCGAGGACCGTTCCGGCACGGGCGTCCACACGCGCGGCCAGCACGTCCCAGCCGCGGCCGGCGGGCGGAATCGTCTGCCAGGCCACGAGGCAGCGCCCATCCGGCAGGCAGGCGGCGCGGGGCCTGCTGTGCGTGGCGCCTTGGGCAATGACGAGCGGATCGCCTACGGGCTGGCCGCGCCGGTCCAGGCGCCGGGCCAGGATGCGGGTCTCGCGGCGCGAGAGATGGATGGCGCCTTCCTGCCACACGAGGAGCGCACCATCGCGCCACGCAGCCAGCGTCGGCGAGCCCGCGCCCACGTCGGTCGTTGCGGCCCCAGACACTGGCCAAGCGAGGAGAACGCCGGCCAAGGCGAGCGCCGTGCCGCTTGCGGCGTGCCGTGTCACCGCTCGCCTGCCTCCAGCCGCCGGATGCGGAACACCCGGGTGGTGAGCAGCCCCCGCCCCTCGACGAAATGGGTCATGCCGCTCCAGTGCTTGAGCCTCGCGTAGAGGGCGCCGGAGCGGTCGCGCCCGAGGGGCCCCCCGATCATCAGAACGCGGAGGCCCTTCTCGTCGCGACCTGCGGTAGGGCGGAAAACGGCTGCGCCCCGGTAGTGGTTGGGGTGCTTCGGCAGCACGTGCCAGCGGCCGTCCTGCATCAGGGTGGCCGTGGTGCCGCGCCCGTCGGTGGGCACGCGCCGGAAGTTGTACTCGTCGCCGCCCCCCACGAACGCGGCCGCCGCCCGGGGGTCCGCGTACCCGTTTCCGGGCGTGTCGAAATACGCCTGGCGAGGTGGCCCGTCGCCGAGGTGATGGGGCTTGCGTTTCCAGCCGGTGACACCCGCGACGTGCCGGGGCTTGCCGTCGTCGCCGATGGCGACGACGACGTCAGGCGTGCGGGAGAAGAAGAGCACCTGCCCGGTCCCGTCGACGTCGCCGCTCACGGGATTCAATCGCGCAGGGCTCCCCCTTTTTCTGGCGACCGAGGCGGGCCACCCGCCCATGTTGCGGAGCTTGCCTTCGCGCAGCGCATAGAGTGCGCCGGGCGTTGCGATATAGATGGTGGCGTCAGGCGCCTGCGCCACGGCGAGGGTGCCGCCGAGGCGGACATTGCCTGCGGGCGCCTCCTCGCCGGGCCTCAGGCGCCGCTGGCCTCCGCCCGCGATGGTTTCGACCCACCAGCGGCCATCACGCTTGTGGAGGCGGCGCACGCGGCCGTTGCCGCTGTCGGGCAGGAGCACGGAGCCGTCATCGGCACAGAAGGGCTGGTGCATCCCGTAGTGGGCGCCGATCCCGAGGCGGAAGCGGGCCCGCTCCGCCGGGCCGTCCCGTAAGCCCGGGATGCCGTCACCGGCGAGACGCCATCGCATCCCGTCGCGGCCGACGATGTCGATCTGCTGCCTGTAGGCGAGGAACAGCTCGCCGTCGGGCGACTGGCAGATCACGCCGGGCGGCCAGCCGCTCTGCTCGATCGGGCCATAGCGGGGCCCTCCGGAGAGCGTCTGGGTGAAGGGCTCGACGGTCCAGCGCTCGGCGCGCCAGCCGTGGCCGTTCGCCCGCAGGGTGCCGGCGGAGGCGGCCGCGAGCGCCGCGGCGAGCGCGAGGGC
>WFOW01000199.1 GCA_015487895.1 Gammaproteobacteria bacterium
ACCTCCAGGTGGCCCTCATGGAACAGCGCGGGCAGGCGCGCGAGCACCGAGGCCCGGTCCTCCGGGTGCACGTGCCGCTCCCAGAAGCCCGGCGCGAGCGCCGCCTCGCGCCGGTGGCCGAGGAGCGTGCGGACGCCCTCGCTGACATAGGTGAGGCGCCCGAAGGCGCCGCTGCACGGCGTCGCGTAGAGAACCAGCGGGCTGCCGGCCACGAGCTGGCGCATGCGCCCCTCGAGGCGCGCCAGCGCCGCCTCCGCCCGGCGCCGCGCGGTGGTCTCGGTGAGCGCGAGGAGGATCTGGCAGCCCGCGCGCGGATCGCGGGCGAGCACGAGCAGCGAGGCCTCGGCCCAGCGCTCCCGGTCCTCGACGTCCACGAGCCGCACCTCGCCTTCCCAGATCCCGCCATGCCCGAGCGCCGGCGCGGCGGCCTCCAGCAGCGGCCGGCCGGCGTGCTCCACGTGCAGCACGTCCAGACCCCATCCGAGGAGGCGGTCGCGGTCGGCGGCGGCGAGCGCGCAGAAGCGCTCGTTGACCGCGAGGATGCGGCCATCGCCGTCCAGGGTGCACAGCGCGAGATGCGCGGCGACGGCGCGCAGCGCCGAGGCCGAGGGATCGGCGGCCACCAGGGCGGTCCCGCAGTCCGCCTGCGGGGGCCGCTCGAGGGCGCTACTCAGCCGGCTCGGCCTGCCAGGCATAGACGGCCTCCGCCACGTTGCCCTGCCCGTGATGCTCGACGCGCTCGCACAGCGCCCGCACCAGCGCCAGACCGCGGCCGTGCGCCGCCGTCGCCGGCGTCGAGGCGCGGGCGAGGCGGGCGGCATCGAAGCCGGGGCCCGTGTCCTCGACGGTCAGGCGGAAGGCGCCCCCGTCCGGGCGCGGCTCGTGCTCGAGGCGCAGCCGGATGCGCCCCTCCCGCAGCGCGCCCAGGCGGCGGTCGCGTTCGGCGTAGTAGGCGGCGAAGCCGTCGGCGTCGCGCTTGATGCCGGAGTCGAGACGGAGCAGGCCGTGCTCGAGGGCGTTCGCCACCAGCTCGCGCAGCACCACGAACAGCGAGTCGCGGTGCGGACCGAGCGCGTGCGCCTCGTCGAGGAAGGCCATGAGCGCCAGCACCGGGTCGCCGTGGCGCAGCAGCTCCGGCCCCACCTCGAGCTCGACCCGCCAGCGGCCGCGGTCGGCGACGGGTGCGGGCGCACGCCGGGAACCGCCCACGGGGACCGTAAGGCCGGCGCAGCGCAGCTCCACGAAGGTCACGTCGTCGGACACCCCCTCGGGGCAGTCCAGGCAGAGCCGCCCGCGCAGCGCCGCGATCGCATCGTCCGCGCCGTGCGCGAGCAGCAGCGCCTCCAGCCCCTCCTCCCCGAGCGTCCCATCGCCCTCGCGCAGCGGCGCCTCGAGGAGCCCGTCGGAATAGACGAAGATCCGCTCGGCGGGATCCAGCCGCCAGTGGCGGGGCTCCCAGGCGCGCTCCACGCCCGCCACGCCGAGAGGCGGCTCGTCCGCGGGCACCCGCCGCAGCCGTCTCTCGGTCGTGTGCAGGACCAGCACGTCCGGCAGGCCGGCGTTGAGCACGCGCACCAGCTCGAGCTCGGGGCTGAGCTCCACCAAGGCGGCCGCGAGGAACATGCACGGGCCCAGCCCCTGGCGCAGGCGCCGGTCGATGGTGTCAGCCACGGCGGCGAGCGGAAAGCCCTTCGCCGTCATGGCGTAGAAGATGTCCGCGGTGGGCACGGCCCCGAGCGCGGCCGGCAGGCCGTGGCCCGTGAAGTCGCCCACCAGCAGGCGCTGGCGGCCGTCGGGCGTGCGCGCCGCGAGCACCAGGTCGCCGCAGAACTCGGCCGCCGGCACCTGCAGGCGGCGCAGGTTCGGGGGATCCTCCTCCCCGCGCGCCACCAGGCGCGCGAACACCCGCTTGGCGAAGTCGTCCTCGTAGTCGCGGCGGCGCTTGTGGGCGGCGAGCGCATCGCGCTGGCGGCGCACCTCCTCGTGCAGGGCGCGGGTGCGCATCCAGGCGCGCAGCTTCGCCGCCAGCACCGCGCGGCCGTAGGGCTTGACGAGGAAGTCGTCTCCGCCGGCGGCCAGGCACTCGGCGAGCTCGACCTCGTCGTCCACCGCAGTGACGAAGATGATCGGCACGATCGCGTCCTCCTCGCCGCGGCGCCGCAGGCGGCGCGCGACCTCCGGCCCGTCCATGCCCGGCATGAGCACGTCGAGCAGCACCATGTCCGGCCGGTGCGCCTCGCAGGCGGCAAGCGCCCCGGGCCCGTCGGCCGCCTCGACCACGTCGCAGCCCTCGAGCAGCACCAGCTCGCGCAGCAGCATGCGGCTGGCAGGGTCGTCGTCGACCACCAGCACCAGCGGACGGCGTGCCGCCCCGGCCCCGTCCCGGCCCTCGCGCACGCGCGTGTCCATGGCTCAGTCCATCTGGAACAGCTTGTCGAAGCGCGAGATCTCCAGCACGCGCCGGATGCCGGGCGCGGCGCCCGTGATGCGCACGCGGGCACCGTCGCCGCCGAGGCGGTCGCGCAGCACCAGCAGCATGCCGAGGGCCGAGGAGTCGAGCGCCTCGACCCCGCTGAGATCCACCACGCAGCCGCTCGCGCCGTCCAGCTCCTCCAGTGCGCGCCGGAAGTCCTCGTGCAGCGAGAAGTCGAAGACGCCGCGCACGCGCAGCCGCGCCGTGCCGCCCTCCTGCCTCACCAGCTCGATCGCCATCGCCTTTCTCCTTCCTTTCTTCCTGCCCTCAGAACAGCTCCACCTCGCCGGCGTCCATGGCCTCCTGGCGCGCGGGCTCCGCGGCCTCCTCCCGCCAGGCGGCGCGCAGCTCCGCGAGCGCCTGGCGTGCGCGCTGCGGATCCGCCGGCAGCTCCGCCAGCACCCGCTCCAGCGCCTCCAGGCGGCGCAGGCGGCGCTCGCCGTGCTCCAGCGCCTGGCGGGCGATGTCCTCGAACTGGAGCGCCCGCACGGCGATGGCGACCTGCTCGCGGATGCCCTCGTTGATCTCGCCGACGCGCTCGAGGCCCTCCCCCATGGCGCGGTTGAGGTCCTCGATCTGCGCCAGCATGCGGTCGACCCGGTCCTTGGCGGAGATGGCGACGTTCATGTCGCGCGAGGCCACCTCGCCGATGATGCCCTTGACGGCGTCCACGCTCTCCTTGGTCTTGTGCACCGCGTCGCGGATCTGCTCGTTGAAGCGGTGGGAGCGCTGCGAGAGCTTGCGCACCTCGTCGGCCACGACGGCGAAGCCGCGCCCGTGCTCGCCGGCGCGCGCGGCCTCGATGGCAGCGTTCAGCGCCAGCAGGTTCGTCTGGCTGGCGATCACCTTGACCTCGTCGACCAGCCCGAAGATGGCATCCATCTCGCGCACCATGTCGTCGATCCGGTAGACGACCTCGATGCTCTGCTTGCTCACCTGCACCAGCAGGTCCACCAGGTACTGGAGGACCTCGCTGGTCTCGGCGGCGAAGGCCTGGACGCTCAGCCGCTCGCCCTCCTCCTCCTCGCCGACCGTGGCGTCCTGCACGCTGCTCACCAGCTCCCCGACGAGGCGTGCCTGCCCGTCCGTGCGCTCGTGCAGCGCCTGGAAGGCGCCGTTGAGCGAGACCACCGCGTCGCCGACCAGCGACCGCACGCGCCCGATCCCCTCGCGGACGGCCGCCGCCTCCTCGGCGAGCAGGGCCGCGAGCTCCGCGGCGAGCCCCTCCTCGACCGGGGCTCCGGCACGCTCGCCCGGCGCCGCGGCCCCTGCGGCCTGCACCGGCTCCCGGCGCGGCGCGCGCGCCTGCCACCACCAGCCCGCCAGCGCCAGCCCCGTGACGGCGACCGCCGCCCAGCCCCCGGCGAGCCAGGCGGCCGGCGCCAGCACCGCGCCCGCGGCCACCGGGGCCGCACCGGGCCCCCTCCACCATGCCACCTGCCTGCGCTCCTCTCCCATCACGCTCCCCCCTTTCCCGTGGCGGCCGCCCTGCCCTGGGGTCCGGCCTCCGCCAGCTCCAGCGCGCGCGCCGCGATGCGCCCGAGCGGCAGCACCTCCTCGGCGGCGCCCAGGCGCACCGCCGCGCCCGGCATGCCCCACACCACGCTCGTCGTCTCGTCCTGCGCCAGGGTGCGCGCGCCCGCCTCGCGCATCTCCAGCAGGCCGCGCGCGCCGTCCTCGCCCATGCCCGTGAGCAGCACGCCGACCGCGTTGGGGCCCGCCGCCTGCGCCACGGAGCGGAACAGCACGTCCACCGACGGCCGGTGGCGGTTGACGGGGGCGCCGTCCGAGAGCCGGCAGTGGTAGCGCGCGCCGCTGCGCTCGACGAGCAGGTGACGGTCGCCGGGGGCGACATAGGCGTGGCCCGGAAGGATGGGCGCGCCGTCCTCGGCCTCGCGCACCACCAGCGCGCAGGCCCCGTCGAGACGCCGCGCGAAGGGCCCGCTGAAGGCGGCCGGGATGTGCTGGGCGATGACGATCCCCGGCGCGTCCGGCGGCAGCGCCGCAAGCAGCGCGCGCACCGCCTCGGTGCCCCCGGTGGAGGCGCCGATGGCGACGATGCGGTGCGTGGTGCGCAGCGCCCGCGGCGGGCGGGCGCGCGGGAGCACCGCATCGGCGCCGCGGCGCGCACCTTCTCGATCAGCGTCTCGGCGTAGGCGCGCATCCCGTGCACCACGTCCACCGCCGGCTTGGTGACGAAGTCCACCGCGCCCAGCTCCAGCGCCTCCAGCGTCTCCTCGGCGCCCTGCGCCGTCAGCGAGGAGACCATGACCACCGGCATGGGCCGCAGGCGCATCAGGTTGCGCAGGAAGGTGAGCCCGTCCATGCGCGGCATCTCGACGTCGAGCGTGAGCACGTCCGGATTCAGCCGCTTGATCTTGTCGCGCGCCACGTAGGGGTCGGGCGCCGTGCCCACCACCTCGATGTCGGGCGCCGACCCGAGGATCTCGGCGAGGAGCTGGCGCATGACGGCGGAGTCGTCCACCACCAGCACCCGGATCCGCCTGCCCGTCTCCGCCATCGCCCCGCCCTCAGTCCCACAGCTCCACCGAGCCACGCGGCGCCGCCGCCTCGAGCGTGTGCAGGTAGTCC
>WFOW01000200.1 GCA_015487895.1 Gammaproteobacteria bacterium
GCCATGGAGCGGAGCGGCGCCGGGGTGCGCGCGGCCACGGTCGAGCGTCTCGACGCCGGGCGCGAGCGGCCGGAGCCGCCGCGCCACGACCTGCCGCTGGCGCGCCTGCGTGCGCAGGGCTATCTGACGCCCGAGGACTCGGACGGGCCGCTCGCCGAGCAGTACCGCGCCATCAAGCGGCCGCTGCTCATGAACGCCTTCGGCCGCGGCACCCTGCCGGTCGACGGCGGCAACCTCATCATGGTGACGAGCTCCGTGCCGGGCGAGGGCAAGACCTTCACCACGATGAACCTCGCCATGAGCATGGCGATGGAGCTCGACCACACGGTGCTCGTGGTCGACGCCGACCTCGTCAAGCCCTCGCTCACGGACCTCCTCGGCCTGCGGGGGCGCCCGGGCCTGACGGATGCGCTCGCGGGCGACGGCGTCTCCCTCTCCGAGATCATCGTCCACACCAACGTGCCCAAGCTGCGGGTGATCCCCGCCGGGCGCGCCTATCCCAACTCCACCGAGCTCCTCGCGAGCCAGGCGATGCGGGCGCTGACCCAGGAGCTCGCCGAGCGCTATCCCGACCGGGTGGTGCTCTTTGACACCCCGCCCCTGCTCGCCGCCAGCCAGGCGAGCGTCCTCACCTACCTGGTGGGGCAGGTGGTGGTGGTGGTCGAGGCCGGGCGCACGGTGCAGCACGTCGTCAAGGAGGCCCTGGGGCTGGTCGACTCCTCCAAGGCCGTGGGGCTGGTGCTCAACAAGAGCCACGAGCGCGCGCGCGGCGACTACTACTACGGCTATGGCGAAGCCTAGGCTGACCGCCGGTCTGGCCCTGTCCCTGCTCGCCGGCGCGGCTGCCGCGGGCGACTGGGAGCTGCGCGCCGCCGGGAGCGCGCGCCTGAGCTGGACCGACAACCTCTATCTGGCGAAGCGGGGGGAGGAGAGCGGCGCGGCCCTCGAGCTCGCACCCACCGTGCGCGCGCTGCGGAAGGGCCGGCGCCTCCGGGTCGACGCCAGCTACCGGCTGCAGCAGTTCCTCTATACGGAGGGGCTGGACCGCTCGCGCACCTGGCATCAGTTCCAGGGCAAGGCCCAGGCCGAGCTGGTCCGCGAGCGCCTGTTCTTCGACGCCTCCGCCAACTACGGCCAGGCCCTCGTCGATCCGGACGGCCCCATCCCCATCATGAACCTCAGCCTCGGCGGCAACCGCACCAACGTCCGCAGCCTGAGCCTGAGCCCCTACGCGCGCCTGCGGCTCGGGGACGCCGCCACGGCCACGCTTCGCTACCGCAGCACGCGGACCGAGACCGGCGTC
The DNA here is from genome assembly GCA_015487895.1 of Gammaproteobacteria bacterium. Classification (GTDB taxonomy): domain Bacteria; phylum Pseudomonadota; class Gammaproteobacteria; order S144-34; family S144-34; genus S144-34. Next base: position 1,304 of record WFOW01000200.1, read on the forward strand.
CGCGGCGCCTCGAGCCGCAGCGACGTCTACAGCGTCCGGGTCGCCAGCTCCGAGCGCTTCAACCGCCTTGGCTGGGGCCTCGGCTGGACCAGCAGCCGGCGGGACTACACCGGGCGGCCCGACTTCGAGCGCGACGTCGCCATCGCCGACCTGCGCCTGCGCGTGACGCCGCGCCTGAGCCTGGTGGCGAGCGGCGGGCGCGAGGACAACAGCTACCAGCGCCTGCCGGGCACCCCGGCGCCCGAGGGCGGGTTCTGGAGCGCGGGCCTGCGCTGGACCCCGAGCCGGCGCGCCGCCATCGAGGTCCGCGGCGGCGAGCGCTTCTTCGGCCGCACCTGGCTGGGGCAGGCGGATCTGCGCACGCGCCGCGCCGTGCTCAAAGCCCGCTACTCCGAGGGCCTTGCCACCGTGCAGCGGCTCATCGAGGAGCGCCAGCTCTTCGTGCTCACCGATCCCTTCGGCAACCCGGTGCTGATCGGCGGGGTGCCGGCCGTGATCGAGATCAGCTATCCGGTGCTGGCGGCCGAGGTCTTCCTGCGGCGGCGCGGCACCCTGTCGTGGAGCTACCGCACCGGGCGGAGCGTGCTCAGCCTGGGCTACTACGACGAGCGGAGGGAATACCAGGCCACGGGCGAGAAGGAGCGCCTGCGCGGCGGCCGCGCCGGCTGGGAGTGGCGCCTGGCGCGCCGCACCCGCTCCACGGTCGCCTACACGCAGCAGCTCCGCGACCGCCGCGGCGGCGGCGAGGACCGCTTCCGGCACGCGAGCTGGACGCTCAGCCGCAGGATGCGCCCGGACCTGAGCGGGACGCTCACGCTGCGCCACGTGCGGCGCGACGGCGACGGCGCCGTGCGCGAGTACCGGCAGAACGTGATCACGCTGGGGGTGACGGCCACCTTCTAGGCGGTCCGTCCGGGAGGAAGACCAGATGTACGAGAGCTTCTACAAGCTGAGCGGCAAGCCCTTCTCGCTCACGCCCGACCCGCGCTTCTTCTTCGGGAGCCGCGGCCACAAGCGCGCGCTCTCCTACCTGCGCTACGGGCTCAAGCAGGGCGAGGGCTTCATCGTGGTCACGGGCGACATCGGCGCCGGCAAGACCACGCTCGCCGCGCTCCTGTGCGAGGAGCTCGCCGACCAGGGCGTCATCGCCGGGCGCGTCGAGAGCACGCAGCTCGGCCCCACCGAGTTCCTGGCGATGCTCTCGGCCACCCTCGGGCTGCGCCACGAGGCCGGCAACAAGGTCGCCCTGCTCAAGAACCTCGAGACCTACCTCAAGGCCCGCGCGCGCCAGGGCAAGCGCGTGGTCATCGTCGTCGACGAGGCGCAGAACCTGCCGGTCGAGACGCTCGAGGAGCTGCGCATGCTGTGCAACTTCCAGGTCGACGAGCGCCCGGTGCTGCAGGCCTTCCTGCTGGGGCAGGAGCAGTTCCGCGACGTGCTCGCCGACGCCGCCCTCGAGCAGTTCCGCCAGCGCGTCATCGCCTCCTGCCACCTCGGCCCCATGGATCTCGAGGAGACGCGCGCCTATATCGAGCACCGCCTCAAGCTCGTGGGCTGGCAGGACGATCCGAAGCTCAGCCCCGAGCTCTACGCGGAGGTGCACCAGTACACCGGCGGCATCCCGCGCCGCATCAACACCGTCGTCGACCGCCTGCTGCTCTTCGGCTATCTCGAGGAGCGCCACGAGCTCGACGTCGACGCCTTCGAGACCGTGCGCCAGGAGCTGCTCGAGGAAGGCTTCGGCGAGGAGGCCGTGGCGGCCCGTCGGCGCGCCGCCGGCAAGGCGCGCGAGGAGGCCGGAACGGCGCTGCCGGGAGCCGAGGGGCTGGAGCTGCGCATCGTCGACGAGCCCCTCGAGGAGGAGCGCTCCGAGGAGCGGGCGGCGCCTCCCCCGACGCAGGCGGCTCCGCGCATCGTCGCCGTCGAGCCCGAAAGCTCGCTCGCCGCGCGCGTGGCCGCGCTCGAGCGTCGTGTGGAGGAGCTCGAGGCGATGATCGGCGGCGCGCGCGAGGCGCTGCTCGAGGCGCTGGTGCTGGGCAAGCGCGAGGCGCGCCGCAAGCGCAGCTGAGGAGCCGGATCGTGAGCGCGTCCGCCACCGCCGTCCAGGCCCGTCCCGCCGCGCCGGGGCGCGGCGGGCTCATGTGCGTGGTGGGCGCGCGCCCGAACTTCATGAAGGCCGCCCCGCTGCTCGCGGCCTTCGCCGAGGGGCCGACGCCGCTGCCGTGCTCGCTGGTGCACACCGGCCAGCACTAC
>WFOW01000201.1 GCA_015487895.1 Gammaproteobacteria bacterium
CTGGTACTCTTTGTCCGTTAGAGTGAGAGCGGGTGCAACGGTGATACTGTCTCCCGTATGCACACCCATCGGGTCGAAATTCTCGATGGAGCAGACGATGATGCAGTTGTCCTTGCGGTCGCGCACCACCTCCATCTCGAACTCCTTCCACCCCAGCACCGACTCCTCGAGCAGCACCTCGTGGGTGGGCGAGAGGTCGAGGCCGCGCTCGACGATCTCGACGAACTCCTCGCGGTTGTAGGCGATGCCGCCGCCGGTGCCGCCGAGGGTGAAGGAGGGGCGGATGATCACGGGGAAGCCGATGCCGGCCTGCACCTGCATGGCCTCCTCCATGCTGTGGGCGATGGCCGCGCGCGGCACCTCGAGGCCGATCTCCTGCATGGCGCGCCGGAAGCGGTCGCGGTCCTCGGCGGTGTCGATGGCCTCGCGCGAGGCGCCGATCATCTCCACCCCGTAGCGCTCCAGCACCCCCTCGCGCACCAGGTCGAGGGCGGTGTTGAGCGCCGTCTGCCCCCCCATGGTCGGCAGCAGCGCGTCCGGGCGCTCCTTCTCGATGATGCGCGCCACCGTCTCCCAGTCGATGGGCTCGATGTAGACGGCGTCGGCCATGTCGGGGTCGGTCATGATCGTCGCCGGATTGGAATTGACCAGCACGACCCGGTAGCCCTCCTCGCGCACGGCCTTGCAGGCCTGCGCGCCCGAGTAGTCGAACTCGCAGGCCTGGCCGATGACGATCGGGCCGGCGCCGATGATCAGGATGCTCTCGATGTCGGTGCGCTTGGGCATGGAAGCCGAGGTACGGTTCGCGGTTTGCGGTTCGCGGTCTGCGCTCCGCGGCCGGGCGCGGCCGCGCTCACGAGGCCTCTTCCATGAGCCGGACGAAGCGGTCGAAGAGCCCCGCGACGTCGTGGGGCCCGGGGCTCGCCTCGGGGTGGCCCTGGAAGCCGAAGGCGGGGCGGTCGGTGCGCTCGATGCCCTGCAGGGAGCCGTCGAAGAGCGAGCGGTGCGTGGCGCGCAGGCTCTCCGGGAGGCTCTCCTCGTCCACGGCGAAGCCGTGGTTCTGCGAGCTGATCATGACCCGGCCCGTGGCGAGCTCGACCACGGGGTGGTTGGCCCCGTGGTGGCCGAACTTCATCTTGACCGTGCGCGCCCCGCTGGCGAGCCCCAGGAGCTGGTGGCCGAGACAGATGCCGAAGGCGGGCAGCCCGTCGTCCACGAGCTCGCGGATCGCCGCGATGGCGTAGCCGCACGGCTCGGGATCGCCGGGCCCGTTCGAGAGGAAGACCCCGTCCGGCGCGAGCGCGCGGACCTCGGCCGCCGGCGTCGTGGCCGGCACCACGGTGACGCGGCAGCCGCGGTCGACCAGCATGCGCAGGATGTTGCGCTTGACGCCGAAGTCGTAGGCCACCACGTGGAAGCGCGCCTCGGGCCGCGCCGGGCGCCCGTCGCCGAGCCAGTCGAGGCTGCCCTCGGTCCACTCGTAGGGCTCGGCGACGGTCACCTCGCGGGCGAGGTCCATGCCGGCCAGCCCCGGGAAGGCGCGCGCCGCCTCGACGGCGGCCTCCGGGTCCGGGTCGGGTCCCGCCACGATGCAGCCCGCCTGGGCGCCCTTCTCGCGCAGGATGCGCGTCAGGCGGCGGGTGTCGATCTCGGCGATGCCCACCACGCCGTGCGCGCGCAGGTACTCGGGCAGGGTCTGGCGCGCGCGCCAGCTGCTCACGCGCGGCGGGACGTCGCGCACGACCAGCCCCGCCACGTGCACGCCCCCCGACTCCTCGTCCTGGGGGTTGACCCCGACGTTGCCGATGTGGGGATAGGTGAGCGTGACGATCTGGCGCCGGTAGGAGGGATCCGTGAGGATCTCCTGGTAGCCCGTCATGGCGGTGTTGAACACCACCTCGCCGACGGCCTGCCCGTCGGCGCCGATGGAGATGCCGCGGAAGAGGCTTCCGTCCTCCAGGGCGAGCAGGGCGGGCGTCGTCAAGGCTCGGGCTCCGGCGGCGCACACACAAAGCGGGACGGGCCCGCCGGCCCCTCCCGCTCGCCGCGCGATTGTAAGGGAAATCCCTCCCGACCAAAAGCCCGTCGCGGGCGCTCCGCGGGAGATCGTCGCGGCCGGCCCGCACGCAGGTCGCGGCAAGCGGGAGCCAGCGGACGGCATACGGGGAGCCGCCCCGCCGGGGGCGGGTCCGAAGCCGGCCCGTGCCCCCGACCGCCTCTCCCGCTCCCCGCGGGCCGCGGCCCGGCCTACGTCTCGCGCAGGCCGAGGACGTCCTCCATGTCGTAGAGGCCGGGGCCGCGGGCGGCGAGCCTACGGCGCGCGCGCAGGGAGCGGACGCCTGCGGTAGCGGTCGCGGTCGAGCACGACGAAGCGCCCGGCCAGGTCAGGTTCCTGGGCGGCGAGCGCGAGCAGGAGCTCGGCCGGCTCCTCGGGCCAGGCGGGAACGAACCGCAGATAGACCACCGCGGGCGGCAGACGCACCGCGGCCCCGGCGTTGAAGACGAGGTTGCCGAAGTCCCGGTCGAAGGTGACGACCATCCGTCCCTCCGACGCCGCCAGCGCGAGGACCGTCGCGTCATCCGCACCCGGTGCGCGCTCGGCCACCCCTTCGACGTCCCAGCCCGCCCGGCGCAGCCGCGCGAGGGAGGCGGCGGGGACGTTCTCGTCCGCCAGCCACCTCAACCAAGCTTCCTCAAGGCGGCCCCGGCCTCGTCGGCCAGGCAGCTCTTCGCATACGCGAACACGGCCCTGAGGTCATCTGGCTCCAGCCCGGGATAGTTCTCGAGGATCTGGGCCTCGCTCCAGCCCTCGGCGAGCAGGGAGAGCAGGAAGTCCACGGACAGCCGCGTGCCCCGCACGACGGGCTTTCCGCCCTGGACGGCGGGATCGGCGACGATACGTGCCTTCCAGTCGACCATGGCCTTGCTGCCGCCTCTGGGATGCGCGCCTTGCAACAGCTTAGCACCGGCACGAAGGGCGGTGGGGCATCGGGCGTCCCACCCCGCCGGACGCGCTGCGGCTCACGGACCGGGCACGCGCGGCCGGGGCGGAGCGCGGAGGCTCACGCCTCGCGCAGGCCGAGGACGTCCTCCATGTCGTAGAGGCCGGGGCCGCGGGCGGCGAGCCACACGGCCGCCCGCACCGCCCCGCGCGCGAAGGTGCTGCGGCTCGAGGCCCGGTGGGTGATCTCGACGCGCTCGCCGGCGCCCGCGAACAGCACCGTGTGCTCGCCGACGATGTCGCCGCCGCGGATGGTGGCGAAGCCGATGGTGCGCCGGTCGCGCTCGCCCGTGTGCCCCTGGCGGCCGTAGACGGCGCACTCGCCGAGGTCGCGGCCGAGGGCCCCGGCGACGATCTCGCCCAGCCGCAGCGCGGTGCCCGAGGGGGCGTCGACCTTGTGGCGGTGGTGGGCCTCGACGATCTCGACGTCGCAGTCGTGGCCCAGCGCGCGCGCGGCGATCTCCACCAGCTTGAAGCACAGGTTGACGCCGGCGCTCATGTTGGGGGCGAAGACCACGGGGATGTCCCCGGCGGCCTCCGCGATGCGCCGGCGCTGGGCCTCGTCGAGCCCCGTGGTGCCGATGACGATGCGCCGCCCGAGCTCGCGGCACAGCGCCACGTGCCCCATGGTGGCCTCGGGCGCGGTGAAGTCCACGAGGACGTCGAAGCGCTCGGCGACGGCTCCGAGGTCGTCGGCCACCGGGACGTCGACACGCCCGATGCCGGCGAGCTCGCCCGCGTCGTGGCCCACCCACGGGCTGCCCGGGCGCTCCAGGGCGGCCGTCAGCACCGCGTCCTCGCGCTCGGCGCAGGCCTGGACGATGGCCCGGCCCATGCGCCCGGCCGCGCCCGCCACGGCGATTCGCACGCTCATCGCTCCCCCTCCCGTCGCGCCGCGCGGCGGCCGCTCAGCGCCCGCCGCCCGTCACCTGCTCGAAGAAGCGCTTGACGCCGTCCCACCACGAGGAGGCCTGGGGGCTGTGGCGCTCGCCGCCCTCGCGCATGGTCTCCTCGAGCTCGCGCAGAAGCTGCTCCTGGCGCGGCGTCAGGTTGACCGGCGTCTCCACCGTCACGCGCACCAGCAGGTCCCCGGGCGGGCCGCCGCGCACGGGGCGCACGCCCTTGCCGCGCAGCCGGAAGACGCGCCCGCTCTGGGTGCCGCGCGGGATGCGCACCAGCACCTTGCCGTCCAGGGTCGGGATCTCGAGCTCGCCGCCGAGGGCCGCGGTGGTGATGCTGATGGGCACCTCGCAGTAGAGGTCGTTGTCCTCGCGCGTGAAGATGGGGTGCTCGCGCACCCGGATCTGGACGTAGAGGTCGCCGGGCGGGCCGCCGTGCTCGCCCGCCTCGCCCTCGCCCGCGAGCCGGATGCGGTCGCCGGTGTCCACCCCCGGCGGGATGTTGACCTCGAGGGTCTTCTCGCGCCGCACGCGCCCCCGGCCGCGGCACTCGGGGCAGGGGTCCGGGACCAGGGTCCCCGTGCCGCGGCAGCGCGGGCAGGTCTGCTGCACCGAGAAGAAGCCCTGCTGCACCCGCACCTGCCCGTGGCCGTCGCAGGTGGGGCAGGCGACGGGGCGCGTGCCGGGGCGCGCGCCGCTGCCGTCGCAGGTCTCGCAGGTCTCGAGCGCGGGCACGCGGATGCGCACGCGCGTGCCCTGCACCGCCTCCTCGAGGCTCAGCTCGAGGTCGTAGCGCAGGTCGGCGCCGCGGTAGCGCCGCGTCCCCCCGGCGCGTCCGCCGCCGGTGCCGAAGA